>CAQBGY010000807.1 GCA_948759685.1 uncultured Eubacterium sp. | reverse complement strand
AGAATGCGCTGTTGTGGTTCACCGTGCCCGACCGCATCGTCAACCAGCGGGTGTTTTTTCTGGAAAACGACAGTGTGATAACCATGAACCTGATAAGATAGTAAAGATGGAGGATAGGGAAAGCAAGAAGAAAGGATGGAAGAACCGGATGGGACAGGATATGGAAAAGAATAGGATGAACAAGGTGAAGTACGGAATTGGTTTCTGAATATTATTGCTTTGAGTTGACTTCAGTATCTGGATTACTGAAAAGGGGATCTTGCCCGCCATGCTTTTGCCAGAGCCGTTTTCACCAGCAATTACCGTCAATCCGTTCAGTTTCACGTTTGCCGATTTCACTTTTGCGATATTCTCTATTTGAAATCTCATAAGTAATCTCTTTTTTCGTAACTTGCGCTCATTATCGTAGATTTGGATAAATTTGAAAAACAAAGCAATGAAGCAAAAAGGAAAACATAAGGGATTATTGTGTTTTTTGGTGGTTAGTGTGTTTGTTGGTGGCATTGCTGTTTTTGCATTGCACCGATATCGGGTGGAATCTTGGAAAGAACAGGCTCGCCATACCTTTCGTGAGGCTTTGCAAGATGAATTAAAGAAAAGGGATATACACGTTTTTTTCTATTCGAGCGGTTATAGCAGACTCTATAATGACTTGAAAGACACCGTAACGATGCAAAAAAGTGAATCGGAGAAAAAGGATTTCATTATTCCTCCTGAAAGGCTTTCAAATTATATGGGTGAATCTTCCATTTCCAGATTAATGCACTCATATA
This sequence comes from uncultured Eubacterium sp., assembly GCA_948759685.1. The sequence goes on along the minus strand of CAQBGY010000807.1, from coordinate 1,816 downwards.
TATTAGAGAAATATCCTTTGCAGGCAGACGCGGTAGCAGATAATTGGAGAAAAAGACTGGCAGAAAAAGGATTCTTGGGGAAAACCACCGTACGCATAGCTGTATTGGATTGGGACGAACACGAAGCTTCTACTTTTTCAGGCGATTCGTCTTATGTGGCAAAATCGGATAGTCTGGTATCCTATTATATAGGTAAAAGATGTGAGGTCGCTTCCACAGGATATATACATTGTTCCTGGCTGTCGGCTTTTACGGTTAGCGATATGGTTTTGTTGTGTTTCTTCGTTCTTTTTTGTGTCTTATTGTATTTATGCCGCAGTTATATATGTGTGCTTTATTATCGTATGTTGCGTGGCTCAAGCCCGGCACAGCCTGCTTCACTTGTATCTATAGAGGTAGGGGAACAGAACCCGGTTATGGCTGTCGCTGAATCAGGACCGCATGTATACCGTTTGGAAGATGGATTGTTGTTCGATGCCGATTCGAGAATTTTGCGTAAGGGTGATAAGACTGTAAAGTTAACAGCATCGTTGGCAAAATTGTTGAAACATTTTTTGGAAGCGCAGGAGTACAGATTATCCATGTCCGAAATTAAGCAGATATTATGGCCGGAGGATATGGATGTTGCAGATAGCAGAGTGCATACAATGGTGGGAAGGCTGCGTAAAAGCTTGTCCGAAATTTCAGAGTGGCAAATCGTAAATGGAATCCTTTGTTACCAGTTAAAAAGATGCTCCAATGAGTAAAATTAGAGTAGATTTTTTGTGAGAATGGGTATATTTACGTCTGATATTGTCTGACAAAGTCTAACAAAATAATAATTTTTTCCGTTTGTTAGACTTTGTTAGACTGAATATTTGGTGATTCTTTTTCTTTTTCAGTACTTCGTGGCATCTTTAATATAAAAAATGTATATCGTTATGAAGAACTTGAAAAAGAAAATTTGGGTTATTGGTTTGTTTTTGGTTGTAGCGACGGCTGTGTCTTTTCATATCAATACAGAAAAGAGCCGGTTGGATGCTTTGATGTTTGAGAATGTGGAAGCATTGGCGTCAGACGAATGGGGACCAAATGTCGACTGTGTTGGCTCCGGGTCTTTAGATTGCCCTCGAATTCATGTAAAAGTATATTTTATAGCCAATGCTCGTTAATCTGATAAGAACTTTGTGCCTGCTGTTTCTATTGGCAGCGTGTACCTCTGCTCCCCACAAGGCAGGATTGGTTTATGCTGATTTCCCGGAAACCCATGAGTTGAAGGGAGAGGCAATCCCTTTGGATACAGCCTTGTTCCGCTATCCTTTCCGTATTCGGGTGCAGGAAGATAAGGTTTTTGTGCTCGATTTGCACGGCACTGATTACTTCTGCCATGTCTTTCGTTATCCCGATTTCTCTTATTGGACTTCTTTCGGCAAGCGTGGAGAGTCGCCTGACGAGCAGCTTTCTGTCGAAAATATCCGATGGAATGGGAAGAAATTGTGGCTTCTTGATGCCAATAAGTCCGAATTAACTCGGTTTGGTTGTGCTTTATCCGGTGATTCACTGTTTCGTCAGGAAACGGTGAAGCTGGATAGAGCTCTTCTTCGGGCTTTGGACTTTGCTATGGTGGACGATTCTACCTTTATCATTCCCGATTATTCGGGCGATAACCGTTTTTGCCGGGTGAACAGGCAAGGCAGGTTATTGCATAAAATGGGGGTAATCCCTTCTTCCAATGAGGAGGCTTTGCTGAATGCCCGTCCCGCATTGGCGCAGGCATGGCGTAGCTTCATTGACTACAATCCGCGCAACGGCGTGCTGGCAGCAGTCACCCAGCTGG
>CAQBGY010000806.1 GCA_948759685.1 uncultured Eubacterium sp. | reverse complement strand
ATGTAACGTGGTATGATAAGGTTGGAGGTGAAAATCATTGGCGAAAAGCAAATCAGTACAGGTGAAGTAGCAAAGATTTCCGGGCTTACGATACGGACGTTACAGCATTATGATAATATCGGGGTTCTTCCGGCATCAGGACGCACAGAGGGCGGACGGCGTTTTTACACAGAAAAAGATATGATTCAGTTAGAACATATTATTTTTTATCGTGGTTTAGGCTTTTCACTGAATCAAATTAAAAGAATACTTGCTGAACCTAAAACAGATAAAAATGCCGATGAATTATTATCTGCACAAAAAGTTATGCTGTACAACCAAATATACAATATCCAAAACAGCATTGCCGCTATTGAAGCAAGCCAGGAAATTATCGGGGCTGTGTCATAAAATCTGTGTAAATAAGTTGTCTGAAAAGTTCCTTTGGACTGCTTGATTACCTTGCTCAAAATGCCGGAAGCCAGTCAAGGGTAGTGTAAATAAGTTTGTGTTTTTGAAATAAATGGCTCTTTTTTGGTAAGAATTAGGATATGGAAATTCTTATCGAAAAGGAGTGTTTTTATGCCAGTAGCAAAGGAGCAGATCCGACAGATCATCTCAGAAAACAACTTAAATAGCGTAGCTGATGTCTACAGCCTGCTGCGAGACAGTTTCAAGGATATCCTCCAAGAACTTATGGAGGCTGAGCTGGATGCGTCCCTCGGTTACGAGAAAAACCATAAAGGAGATTTGCGGACAGACAACAAGCGCAATGGGCACTCCCCAAAAAAACTCAAGAGCCAGTATGGGGAATTCCAGATTGACGTACCCAGGGATCGAAACGGGGAATTCGAGCCAAAGCTGATACCGAAATATCAGCGGGACATCTCAGGGATTGAGGAAAAGGTGATTTCCCTGTATGCACGCGGAATGAGCACCCGGGACATACACGACCAGTTAAACGATCTGTATGGGATAGAGTTGTCTGCAGAGATGGTCAGCAGGATCACGGATAAGATCCTTCCGCAGGTAAAAGAATGGCAGTCACGCCCCCTGGACCCGGTATACCCATTCGTATTCATGGACTGCATCCATTACAAAGTCCGGGAGGACGGGAGGATATTAAACCGTGCAGCCTATGTTGTGCTGGGCGTGACGGCAGAGGGTTACAAAGAAACCTTAAGCATTACCGTCGGGGCAAACGAAACCAGCAAGTTCTGGCTGGGTATGCTCAATGACCTGCATAACCGGGGCGTGAAGGATGTGCTGTTCTTCTGCGTGGACGGCCTGCCCGGGTTTAAGGAGGCCATACAGGCGGTATTCCCCAAAGCGGAGATACAGCGGTGCGTCATCCACATGCTCCGCAATTCTTTTAAATATATCAGTTATAAGGACCTGAAGAAATTTGCCACTGACTTCAAGGCAGTATACAATGCCCCAAACGAGGCAGCGGCCCTTTCAGAGCTGGAAAGCCTAAAAGAGACATGGGGAAAGAAATACCCTTACGCTATCAGTAACTGGGAAAACAATTGGGAAGATGTCAGCCCCTTCTTCCAGTTCCCAGATGATATCCGCCGGATCATGTATACCACCAACATCATAGAAGGGCTCAACCGCCAGTACCGGAAAGTCACCAAGAAAAAAAGTGTTTTTCCCAGCGACACATCCCTGGAGAAGATGCTGTACCTGGCAAGCCAGAATGTAACCAGGAAATGGACACAGAGATACTGGAACTGGGATCAGGTCCTGAACCAGTTAATCGTCCTGTATGGGGAACGTCTCACGGAATATCTGTAAAAAAGACCGGGATGGCAGCATATCAGACCGCTTGCCATCCCAGCCTTATTCCATCGGCATTTATATTATTGCCAGAAAACCCCAGCCTTATTCCAGAGGCCAGGTGTGGGCAGCTCCCACGAGAATGGTAATAACATACAATGCCTGTTTGCCATACAATAAAATGTATAGACTCCGTCAAACTGGTTATACTATAGATAGAAGAAATAATTCGGCAGCCCTAAAAACATAAAACCGACAAAATGCTCTTACATATCTAATTCTTATCAGGAAAGTCTAAAGTTCATAGACACAAGATTTTTTACAGCCTCGTAAGCTAATAGTAAAACTGTTCTCTTTTCTTCTTGGTACGAAAACTATCGACTATCTCGTTCTTATTTCCAATATTTCCGAACCCATGCTTCTGCATCGTTTTCTTCAAGATTATATTTTCCTGCAACCTTTTTTATGGTTTCTGAAACAGGCAAACCTATTTCCTGACACATCTCAATTGCCGAAATCACTGCGGCTTCTTCTTTTTCACTTTCCACATAAGCGCGCATTACCTGTTCTTCATCAAACAATGTCATCATCATATCCACAACCTCCTGTTCCCTGCTGGATAAATACTCTTTCAGGACATCCCTGTTTTTACAGATATTGATCGTATTGGTAACTGCTTTCCTGGTTCGTCCATATAATTTCACCTGCTCGTCATATACTTTTGTAAAAGCCACATACTGGCTGATAATATCATTGTCTTTCCCATCGTATATCATTTTTACCTTTACATCAATAGCGCATTCTTCCCCGCTAAAAAATTCTTCGGAAAGAGA
>CAQBGY010000805.1 GCA_948759685.1 uncultured Eubacterium sp. | reverse complement strand
TCTTTGTAGGCTTTATATTCATTATACTTTTTGCGGTATTCATAGCTTTTACCAAAGATATTCCATGCAGCTTTCACAACGTTTGGTTCATATGGACGAATCAGCTCCAAGTCATCAGTCGCCTTATATGAAATCGGACAGCCGCAACACCCTGTTCTTGTTAATCCATAGACTTCATACGCGTCAGAGTACTGAATGCCATAATATTCTTTGTACCAAGTCTTATCTCTGTCTGATACATAATACAAAGGTCGCAGGCGGTATTGTCCACTGCTTGTTTCTGTAAAACATAATGCTGTATTGTCTTTGCGCGGAACCGATCTCATTCCACCCTCGTCTCTGCGCTCACCAGTGATTATCATCCCATAATCTTTTTGGACACTGTGCGCCACCTGTTTTTTACAGTAATCGCAGCATTGTGCACTGATCTGGAAATGCGGCGGGCATTCCCGGATGAAATCCAACATATACTTTGAAGAATTAATGACAAGCTGGATATTTGGTCTTGGCTCCCCGGCAGAATTACAGCAGCACAAGAAATTTATTGTGGTCTCACACCCCGGATACCGTCCTTTCAGTTCTTTTCGTTTTGCAGCCTTATCTTCTGCTTCTTCATATTCCTCTGCAATACTTAATGGAATATTTTTCTTTTGCCACCCTTCCAGCCCTGCGGACATGATTTTAGACACAAACGGTACACCATACTTTCTTGTGGCATTAACAATATTTACCTTTGGTCTAACCTCTTCTATTTCCACTCCATACTTTTCTGCAGTTGACTTGACATGATCTTTTGTTGCCCTCATCTCCAATCCGGTATTAAAAAATGCATATTTGACTGGTGGAAGGCTGAATACAGCTCTCGTTCTTTCGATAAGATCAATCAAGATGTCACTATCTGCCCCACCAGAATATGAGCAAATTGCCTTTGGATGTTCCCTTAATCTTTTGGCGATAATACTTATTATTGCCTGAAATTTTTCTGGCGCGTCAAAGTCCGCATAATCTGGTCTGTCTGTATATACTCTACTTCTGTACTGTTCGCTCATTTTTTCAAGAAGCCCATGCGCATGTTGCCCCGGCCGGAGGCTGGCTCCTTTCTATTTACTTAAATCCTTATTTGCTCGATTATTCAAGCCAAATCATAATTCCTTACTTATATTTCTTATCCTGTTGAGAACATAATCACAATTACTCCATATTATCCAACTACAATCTCCATCTTTTTCCGCATTCATTACCATCGTGATTATTTCCATATATGCATCAGATAATCTTTCTGCAATGCTGTCCCATTTATTGGATTTTATCCATCTTGCAAAACGGGGCTTGTAATAGTTCACTTCTTCAGTTTCCATACTCTAGCTTACATACTCCATTTAAATCTGCTTTATTTCCTGCATAGTCTTTTTTCGCCTTGATATGTAACCCTCGCAATCCTCGGTATCCCTTAGCTTGCTTATCTTTGCCCCTCCGCTATGCTGATACAATTTTGATATGTGTCTGCTACACTCTGTATTTGCACATCTATTGTCGCAAAACATAGGATAATCATCTGTGTTTACAAAAATAATCGGTCTGTTTCCCATGCTATACCTCCCTTAAAATCGTTTCCGGCAAATCAATGTATACGATAATTGCCTCCGTCCAGTCTAACGTATCAATCTTTTCTTTCATCAGCGGTAACGCCTGTTCGTCCGGCAAATCCTTATTTATCAATACGCTCTTAAATAATGCCAGATTTCTTTTGTCAGTTCTGTCTGCCCCTGGCATTTTTCCAGTTCCTTTACCGCATCTTCCAAGATATATCTGAGATGTTCCACATTCTCCGGGCTATAGCCTGTATCTTCATAATCCTTTAATTTGCACAATGCCCCTGTTAATCGCTGTTGTATATTTTTCGTAATTACCTGCCCTTCACACAAAGATTCCCATAGTACACCTTTCAGTGACCAATACCCCTGACTGTCCTTCGCTGTAAGTCTTGGTCTTGCTTTTTTCTTATCTTCGCTGTTTAACATCTGATATTCGCAATTACCTTCCTCTTTCAAACAATGCTCTACCCCATCAAAATCTTTTTGGTACGGACAGGGCAATTCAGTCATACATCCCAAAATCAAATTATCACCTCCAAATCCTTACTCTTCACATTCACTTTCTTGTTTTCTCTTATGTTTATATGGGCAGTAATGCCACACACAATTCACCTCATAGATATGTTTGTTATAATCCTCACTCAGACAATTCCCAAAATCGCCACCATGATAAATACATTCATTGCAATAGTCTGGATGGCATGGATGCAATATTATTTCTTCCATTTGCTAAATCCTTATTCTTGTACAAGAAATTCTGCTATCAAATACGTAATTTCTTCATAATTCTCATTTTGCAGTAATTCCATATAAGTTTCTCTATCGTATTTCAAAGCTTCAACTGCTAATTCTGCGATCTCCCGTACACTCATTTAATACCTCCATCTCTAACTTGAATAATGAACGCTGCCGACGCAGATATTTTTCTTCTCCATCAGCCTCTAACTGGTAGATCGGAAGAGCGTCGTGTAGGGAAAGAGTGTAGATCTCGGTGGTC
>CAQBGY010000804.1 GCA_948759685.1 uncultured Eubacterium sp. | reverse complement strand
AAGAATAAGTCTGTAAGCTGTTTTTCTTGCTTACAAACTTATTATACGAGGAGCGAATGAGATTGGGCAAAATATGTAGCAGTTACATGGGGCGATGAAGCATATCTGTGATAATGATACTTCCGGGCTGCGGGAAAGCCGTAGTCCGGTCAATGAAATGACGGTGCAAGACCGATGTGGGCGGCGTAATGAGCTGCCACCTGTATTGCAATTTTTTGTCTGCCAATAAAAGTGCATCTTGCACAAGGTGTATTTTTACTGGCAGATAATGCCAGCTTTAACTAAACGAAAGGAGCAGGCAAATGAGTAATACTGTAATTGTAAAAGAATGGAAAAAATTCCGGAGATACAAAGCCGGAGCAGAGTATTATGGATTTAGTAAAAGCGTATTTGAGCGTCTGGCAAAAGAAGCCGGAGCTATTTATAAGGTAAATAAAGTAGTTTTGGTTAATTGCGAACTCTTTGAAAAATATTTAGAGAGTTTTCGGCTTGATTAACGGTTTGATTTAAAAGATATTTGTAAAATTGATAATATTTGCTCTTGATATTTTTGTCATACAAAAATATAATGGTTCTTGAGGAGGAATTAGTATGTCAAAAGCAGGACGTCCAAAGGCGGAAATAAAAAAAGAAAAAGTAGTAAGTGTAAGAATGAAGCCAGAGGAATACGCAAAGGTGAAAAGATATGCCGAGTCCTCAAACAAAACCGTTACACAAGTGATGCAAGAAGGTGTTACGAAACTTATTGACGAAGATAAGTGACATCAATAAGACTTCTCCATTCGTAAACGAAAGGAGATTATCTATGGCATCAAGAAAAGACAAAAAAGGCAGAGTGCTTCGAAAGGGGGAATCTTTCAGAATTACGGATGAGATGTATGTCTATACTTATACTGATCCATTTGGGAAAAGAAGATATACATACTCAAAAGATTTGGTTAAGCTTCGTGAAAAAGAGGAACAGTTAAAACGGGATCAGATGGACGGGATTGATTCATATGTGGCAGGTAACGCTGATTTGAATTTTATGTTTGACCGGTATATGTCCACCAAAACAGAACTTCGGGTTTCAACCAGAGCTAATTATCTGGAAATTTACGAAAGATATGTCAGAAGTGAATTTGGCAGAAAGAAAATCGGTGAAATTAAATATAGCGATATTCTATTTTTCTATAATCATTTGATTACAGAGAAAAATCTGCATATTGGAACAATTCAGTATCTTCAAAGACTGATCAGACCTTCCTTAGAATTGGCGGTAAGAGATAACATAATCAGGATTAATCCCGCAAATGGTGTGATACAGCAGATTAAGAAAAAAACACAAAGCGGCGGCTCTTATGTACGTCATGCATTAACACTGGAACAGCAGAGGGCATTTTTATCCTTTATTGATGAGAATCCATTGTATAACCGCTGGAAGCCATTATTTACTGTACTGATTGGTACAGGATGCAGAATCGGTGAGATGATAGGCTTGAGGTGGGAAGATGTCGATATGGAGAACAGAACTATTGATATAAACCATTCCTTATACTATTTTGCAGGAAGAAGAAATAAATCATCAAGTAAATGGGTTATCAATGCGCCGAAGACGGAAGCGGGAAGCCGGGTGATTCCAATGGTAGATACAGTTTATACTGCTTTGATGGAAGAACGGTCACGACAGGCAGAAGAAGGAATATCGTGTCAGACGCAGATTGAGGATATGACAGGCTTTATTTTTTGCAATAGGTTTTATGAGGTATATACGCCGGAATCTATTAACCGGGAATTGAAGAGAATTATTGAGAATCACAATTCTACTGAAGAAGTCCGGGCTGTAAAAGAAAAAAGAGATGCGGTATTATTGCCTCAATTTACCTGTCATCATTTAAGACACACTTTTTGTACCAGATTATGCGAAGCGGATGTCCATATCAAAGTAATTCAGACAATTATGGGGCACAAAGATATTCAGACAACAATGGATATCTATGCAGAAGTAACCGAGTGGAAGAAAAAGGCTTTCCTCAATGAAATTTTTGAACAAATGAAATTTTTTTAGTATTATGAGAAGTCCTTTGGGCTAATCGGGTGCAACAGGAAAACCTTAACTGCAACATAAGTGCAACAAACGGGGTTTTTACAGCACTTAATAATACTCGATAATACTTTTTAGAAATTAAGTCAAAACGGATAGATAAGCGATAATACACCATAATAAGTTTTTTTGACTTATAATGGAGGAAAAACAGACCATAGTCGCCTGCGGAGCCGGGAGCATATCGAAAAGGGTATACCCTGACGGACGTATCGAGAGATGCGAAAATGTCAAGGATGTGGCTTCTTTCATAGAAAGAATCGACGAGATGATTGAGAGAAAACGGAAACTTCTTGAGGATTGAAAAGAGTTTTTGTTGTACATCAAAATAGGGTGGTACATCAATTGTGCATCAATTTTTCACCCAATAGTACTGTATAATACTTGATGATGTAGAGGAACAACCTAATAAGCGTCTAAAGGACAAACTTATTTTAACGAATAAGGATGTCCTTTTTTTGTTAGGGCATGACCCTGTTCTCCATTGAGGAGTTTTTCGCTGATCCGAA
>CAQBGY010000803.1 GCA_948759685.1 uncultured Eubacterium sp. | reverse complement strand
AATTCCAGTTTATCCCCAACCGTCAATCCATTTAATTCTGCCAGCTCCCTTGATATGACGCATACATCTTTATCCTCTGCTGTGATCATACGTCCCTCATTTACTTCTATATTCCCATTCTGCACATCGAAATCCAGCCGCATTTCCATATTTCCCCGCAATGACACACCCAACAGGTCTGAATGCTGGTCTACATCCGGGTCTTCAATCCGTACAAAATTTACAGGATTGACCACTATGTTCGCCGTGGTGACATTATATTCCGCAATCCCTTCCTGCCCTGCAAGTGTTTCAATATCCTCCATCTGCAGGGTTTCAAAAGAGTTATCATGCCATATCATCCAATCCCCTGATTCAAGCTGCTCTATATGCGATCCATCCACGCTCCCGTTCTGCCCGCCTAATTTTTCTATTGCCTCTGCCGTCCTGTCATGCCTGTCCGCTTCATTTTCTTCCATCCTGAAAGATGCCCCAAGCGCCTGTTTACCTTCCGTCTGCGTCTGTACATTTGCGGATTTGCACGCCCACCCGGCATAGATAAAGCAGGCTGTTACAAAAACAATGCTTAAAAGAAGAATTGTCTTTGCCCGTTTCCGAACCAGACAGCGTATACTTAACTCTAAGATGTTCATGTTATCCCTCCATTTCCGACAAGGTTTCTTTCACAGGCTTTTTCATATATGGAAAAATGGCAATTCCAGTCAATATTACAACACCAGCCAGTCCGATACATAAAACTCCTGACTGCCAGCTAAATGATAATTCCAATGCTATGCTGTTCCCCTGCATGATGGCAAGACTATTGCTAATCCGTGGTAATAAGAGCTTTGTTGCAATTCCCGCTCCCACGAATGCGACAAAATACAATATCATCTCTTCCAAAATCATTTGAGATAATATATTTCCTTTTGCTATACCCAGACTGATCAGAACAGCAATCTCCGTTTTCCGGCTGCGCATCCACATGGCAAGCAAAAGACCTGTTATCAAACTGCCGGAAGTTACCGTCAGGGCGAAAATCAAAAACGTAATTCTGCCTGTCTGTCCGATCATCATTTTTAATTTTTGGAATGTATTATCTGTTATCCCAATCGCAGCCCTGTCCTGATACATTCTTTCCAGCACTTCCTTTGTATCCGTGAGCTGCTCAGGATCATTTACATACACTGCCACATTTAAAAAGCAAGTCCTGCCGGACAGCCTGTTCACAAAATCTGCCGTTCCATAAATCTGGTTTTCAATGCGGTTCACTGTCCGCACATTTTCGGTCTGGCTCCGTTCCATCCCCGACAGGAACAATCCGGCAACGACCGCTTCCTGCTCCCTTCCATCCACCGTTTCAAACACAATTTTATCGCCTAACTGAATTCCATTATCTTCTGCCAGAAACTGATTCACTACAATATCTTCACTTCCCTGTGGATAATTCCCCTCTGTAATCCGATAAACTTTATCCGCAAATGGGCTGTCTTTCTCCAGTTCATCGTACCCGTGAACGGTAAATGTATTTTCAGAACCTTCACTGCCTGCAACCGGGATACAGGTTGTAGAACCAACCTGCATCTCCGATATCCGGTTGAGCCAGTTTACATTGGGTTCCTCTTCAATTGCCTGCATATCTGTTTCTTCAAAAGGGTGATCCGCCTCCATGCTCTCCAATATTATTTTGCTCTCTGCATTCTTCCGAAGTTCTTCTGCCAGCCCTAAAGATACTTTCCGTATTCCCAATGTGCCTAAAACCATGCTGTTAATGACCAGAAACAGCAACAGCAATAATACAGACTTCATCTTTTTTCTCCGGATATAGCAGAGCGCTCTTTCCAAACAACCCATCCTGACCTCCTACTGCCACCTTATGATAACAACCTTGTCAGCAATCCATTGTTTATCATCCTGACTGGTGCCGAATATATTCACATCCGTTTCTTTCTTGATACTGTTTTTGTCAGTGTCCTCTCTCGAAATTTCTGTCTGCGATCCCATGCTGAAATTTATGATTTGAAAAATAACATCCTCCGCATAGGTTATGTTTATATTCGTTTCATCCGATTCATAACCGGGAGCTGCAATACCTCCCTCCATTGAGCCATCCTCATTTATGATCAGTGTCCGAGGTGTTATGGTGCATCCCGCATCTGAAAAATCAACAACTCGCCCGCTTAGATTTGCCCCGTCATAAAATACACCTTCTTCGTGATTATCTGCAATCTCGCCGCTGTTTTTCGCATCAGTGTTATTCATATCTTCCTGACCGCCCTCTGCCTCATTGCTGCTGTTTTTTCCATCCGCCGCAATTTCCTCGTTATAGCCGCTCTCATTTGTCATATGCACATCTGACGGCTCCGGCTGCTCATTTTCTTTTCCTGCACATCCCGCCATGCCCATACACAAAACCACGGACAAACAAAGAACTCCTGCAGCTTTCAACATCTTTTTTCTCATCTTCCATACCTCTTTTCTTTTTATTTGGCTTTTTGCCTGTTCTATGTTTCATTGAACATATTCAAAGAATAACATCCGGCCATCCTAAAAATCTCCTATTTCATCACCCAATATTAAGTATTTTTTAGAAGATTTTTAGGAATTGTTTTGCTATACTTA
>CAQBGY010000802.1:2277-2602 GCA_948759685.1 uncultured Eubacterium sp. | reverse complement strand
ACCGAACGGCAAAGGACAACGAAAATCCATGAATATCGATTTAAACAGCGATATTGGCAGTCAATTGGTAGTTCATAAAAATATTTCTCAAGAGATAGTAATAGTGAACATTGATCGAATGAAACTAATATTACAAGACCATCATGCCAAATTAAAGCGAAATACCGATTGGATAAATCCATTAGCAATTTTCATTGCACTGCTTCTTGCAGACTTAACAGCTACATTTAATACGAACTTCCTTGGCATAAAATCTGCAGTGTGGGAGGCCATTTTTATAATTCCTACTATTGCAGCTGCTATATACCTTTTGATTAGTTTGCTA
>CAQBGY010000802.1:0-2267 GCA_948759685.1 uncultured Eubacterium sp. | reverse complement strand
ATAGATGATGTATTGGATCAATTAAAGGAACACTCAAAAAACTCAGAAGAGTCAGAGGCCAAATAGTAACGACTGTAAGCTTTTACGGGCTATACTATTTATTGCCTTTCGCTCGATTGTGGGTTTTGCAAAGCATCTGGCAGTTATCTATGGTTGTCGCGCCGCCTCTACTCCATGCGGTGACATGGTCGGCATCCATTTCCTTTAGTTTATATATGCGAGTGTGGTTGCTGTCATTCCCAAGAGCGCATAATGGGCAGTTCGAGACACCGTTTGCTATTGCCTCCTTTGTCTGTCTATTATAGACAATCTTCTTTGTTGATTCTTCAAAGATGCGGATTTCGAGGAGAATCGGTTTTTCCTCTCCACCTAAGACATATTCATATATGTTTGCCCGTTTGCGGATTGATTCATCCTTCAATAACTCATTAACACGAGCATTTAGGGTTGCACGATCGTGATGTGCATTATGGTATTCTTCATACAATCGACCCCACTCCAAGCCGGCCATGTTTTCTGTCGTTTCAAATAATCCAGCTACCCAGTCGATAACAGAATTGAAATAATTCTCTAATTCTTCAATAGATGTATCAAATCGATGGGCACTCATATATGCGTCAATAGACATCCCTTTAGAGCGACTTATCCAATCAAGAGCGCATTCAAGATATTTTTGGCGTTTGACATCTCCACTGACATAGTGACTCCATTTTTGTATAGCCGAATTTTGAGAATTACTGAATACTCTTTTTGCCGCAGTTACAAATGAACCGCTATGCACTGCATTTCGGCGTTCCTGTTCATTAAGTGGTACACCTGCAATATTGATGGTCTCGAACCATTCCTTTATTTCAGTCTCAGTTCCTTCGCAAATAAAAACCACGAGTTTTGATTTCAAAATCCTTTCTTTTAGATTATCATCAAGACCTGAAAAGTAAGTCTCGCGTCCATTGCGTATTACTGCAAATTTATCCGTTACGTAACGACCGAAAGAGGTTATCCTCTGCTGACCGTCCAATACTTCAAGCTGACCGGATGGAGTCTGATTAAAATAAATGAGACCGAGAGGATAACCTTTAAGAAGTGACTCTATTACAGCGACATCTTTCTTTCCGTCGTTATAAATATAATTGCGCTGATACTCAGGCTGAATGGTAAGTTTCCCATCCAGCCCAAACAAGCCTCTACCTTCGGATTTATTGTAAACAAATCCTTTACATATATCTTCTACGGTAAAATCTATTCGAAGCGTCGGTGTCATGATTTATTATCTTTTACGGATTATAATTCTACGATAACATACTTCTAATCCACCATCGTCATTACGATAGCATAATTTACCACGTCGAAAGCCTTTATGTTCTCTGAATAAAGCATTACACTCTTCTTGTGTAAGATTCGCACTAACCCCATACGAAGTTCCCATATCTCCACCATCTATGCCAAGTATTTCAAATTGATCTGGACAATATTTATCGAGAAACGTTATAGGTACACCCATCGCCCCATCATAGTCTGATGGAATTGCATCTCCATAAGGGACTTCTATTGCATCATAATTTATATAATGCCGATATTTCTTGCCGACAATATCTTTATGCTTTGAAAAACGTATGTTGTCCGCCATTGTCATTAAATCCAATGGCTCATGCCTATCACCATGATCAATATTTGTAAACCATCGAACGCCTTTAACACGAATGAACTTTCTTCCAGTTTCATCAACGCGCCATCCGGCAGCGTTCAATGGATATTCTTGCGGAACTTCAAATTCCCTATCTCCCGAATGTATGGTCACACCCAGCCACATCTTGTCAGCCATAATTAGAGGGAATGCCTGTGGATAAGTAATGGCATTTATATTCCCAACTATTATGAATTGCTTATCAGCGTCTGTTATCCATGCAAGGAATTCGCGGAACAGAGAAAAGGGAGGGTTTGTAACTATAATATCAGCTTCATCACGAAGAGCTGTCACCTCATCACTGCGGAAATCACCGTCATCATTAAGATACTCCCAATGCAAATCGTCTATATCTATATGTCCATCGCCTGTGATGTCTCTGTCTAGAATAAAGATTTTGCCATGAATTTTAGATTTATCTGCGTCAAATTGTGGAGAGGATTGCTCATATTCAGAAAACAAACCTCCTAATACCATCTTCTTGCCTTCAGGAGCATAACTCGTGGAGATAAGTTTCTTCAGACCCAAAGCATCAAATTTGGCGGCGAAATATTTTGTGAAGTTACTCCATTCAGGGTCATCA
>CAQBGY010000801.1 GCA_948759685.1 uncultured Eubacterium sp. | reverse complement strand
CAAGCAAAGCAAGATGACCCGTATCTGTATCACTCTTGCGGTTCTTTTAGTTGCTGTCATGTTTGGGCTTGCTGATATGTATTTACAAGGCGTTACACGGCATGAAATGGAGGAAAGCGGGAACTGGCATTATGAGTTTCATTCTATTGATACGCAAACAGCTTCCTTTATTTCAGCACGTCCAGATGTAGAGATTGCCGGGTGGCATAATACGATTTCTTCCGAAGCGGGATATTCGATAAAAGAGCAGACTATTTCTATCAGCGCACAAGAAAGAAAGGTTTTTGAAGATATATTTTTGAATGGAATTACAGAGGGTGAATATCCAGATACACCGAACGAGATTGCAGTATCTTCTTCATTCAAGAATACTGCTTCTGTTTCGTTGAATGAAACGATTGCACTATGCAAACCAGACGGAAATACAACGGACTATCTGATTGTTGGATTTTTGAATGATACTGAAACCTCACGCTTGATTACCGGAAATACTCCGATTGTCGTAATGACACCAGAGGGATTAGGGACGCTTGCTGTTAATAATGCTATTGAGAATTATGTTATTCAATTTTCACGTTTATGCAACATACCAGATATAATCAATGACATAAAAGCAGGCAATAATCTGTCCGATGAACAGATAACCGAGAATATCCCTCTTTTGAGTATACAAGGACAATTAGAAGGAAAAACAGGTGTAAATCAGATTTATCAGGTAGCCTTTATTCTCTCTGTAATTGTTATGCTGACCTGCATTCTGATGATTTCAAGCAGTCTAAACAGTAATGTTGCAGAAAGGACGGAATTTTTTGGTATGCTCCGTTGCTTAGGCGCAACGAAAAGACAGATAATGCGATTTGTGCGTTTAGAAGGATTGTATTGGTGCAAAACAGCTATACCTATTGGAATTATATTCTCAGTAGTGATAGTCTGGATTTTGTCTGCTGTTATGCGGATAATAAATCCTCAACGGTTTTCATCTATGCCGATTTTAGGTATAAGTTGGATAAGTGTAATCGCAAGTATTCTGTTAGGACTGTTGACCGTTTTACTGGCAGCCCGCTCTCCGGCAAAAAGAGCAGCGAAAGTTTCCCCTCTTACTGCTGTATCGGGAAATGCCGGACAGACGGCTTCATTTCATAAGGCGGCAAATACAACGGCATTTAAGATTGAAACAGCATTAGGTATTCATCATGCAAAAGCAAAGAAGAAAAATTATATTTTAATGACAGGGGCGTTTGCCGTCTGTATTACGTTGTTCCTTACGTTCAGCACCCTTGTTGATTTTATGAAAAATGCTTTTGTTCCCCCGGTATATACGCCGGAATTGTCCATAGCAAGTGAGACAAATACTTGTTCGATTTTTAATGAGCTGTTAGAGCAGATTAAGCAAAATGATGTTGTCAAACGGGCGTACGGGCGTATGTTTGCTTATGAAGTTCCGGCAGAAAATAACGGGAAAAATTATAATGCAAATCTTATTTCCTATGAGGAAAATCAATTTAGGTGGGCAGCGGACTCTTTGATAGCTGGTTCCATAGAAACAGTAATGCAACAGGAAAATCAAGTATTGTTTGTACAGACAGGAAATATTGATGTGCAAGTTGGCGACAATATATCCTTGACTATCAACAACAGACCACAGATTGTTACAGTTGCAGGGATTTTATCTGACAGTCCATTAGCGCGTGTGGAGGGAACGGAAACCTTTTTCTGTTCAGAAGCAACTTTTACCGCTCTGACCGGGGAAACAGGCTATACCATTATTGACATTCAGTTTGAGAACAACGCTTCCAGTGAAGATGTAAAAGCAATCGAAAGCATATTTTCCAATGGCGGCGTAATATTTTCAGACAGTCTTTCACAGATTCAGCAGCAAAGAAATCTGTACCATACATTCGCTATTCTCGTGTACGGTTTTCTGTCCATTATAGTTGCAATTACCATTTTCCATATTATGAATACAATCAGTATGGGCGCGGCAACGAAAATGAAAGAATACGGAGCAATGCGGGCGATTGGAATGAGTAACCGCCAACTTGTAAAGATGATAATTGCAGAAGCGGGAACCTATGCGATAAACGGAGTGATTTGGGGGTGTATCATTGGACTTCCCATGCACTGGATTATTTATGTAAGCCTAATAACAAACATTTGGAGAACAGCATGGAGCGTTCCGTTCATTCCACTTATACTCATAATCGCTATTGTTCTATCGGCTTCTCTTTTGGCAGTTAGAGAACCAGCAAAACGATTGCAGAGAATGTCTATCGTCGAAAATATCAGCGCACAATAATTTTTCATCGTTTTTAGCGCGGGCAGCTTCAAAAAACTGCCCGCACTTTTTCTACCTTACAAATCCGTAAGCTAAAATTCATCTTAAAGTAAGCTGGTATTGATAAAATAAAGCAAAACAAAATCTTGTTTCGTTCTCTGCCGCACGACGGCAAAAGAAAAAAAGCCGTCGTACAGCAGAGATATTTTCACACGCCCTTTTTGACGTGGCGGCTTTTGAAAAATCAAAGCCGCCGTTTCTTTTTATCTTCTCAAGGAATGACGCGGTATCACTGTTAAAAGCGGCGGCTAAAGGAGGTAGCCGCCATGAAGCA
>CAQBGY010000800.1 GCA_948759685.1 uncultured Eubacterium sp. | reverse complement strand
AGGACAAAATGGCACAGCAAATTTCTGAATCCGAATTGGTACTAATGAAAATCATTTGGAGGAATGGAGGGGCAGCTTTATACTCCGTCATCATGGAGGAATTGGAGAAAGACAAGAACGAATGGAAGAATAATACCGTACTCACACTGCTTTCCCGATTAGGAGAAAAAAAGTTCTTAAAAGTCAAAAAAATCGGCAGGAAGAATGAGTATGTGGCTATGGTAACAGAAGCAGAATATCAGACCATGCAGACCCACAGCTTTCTTGATAAAGTCTACGGCGGGAATGTGAAAAACTTAGTATCAACCTTGTTGCGGCAGGATATTCTTTCGGCAGACGAATTGAAAGAGATTGAAACATTTTGGAGAAAAGAAAATGAATGAATTTATGAAAATATTATTGTCGCTGTCTGTTTCCGGCACACTGTTATTACTTCTCATTTTGGGATTGAAACCGCTATATAAAAGCAGATTCAGCAAGCGATGGCAATACTATATCTGGATAATTGTTGCGTTGCGGTTTTTACTTCCTTTTACTCCCGATACTACGATTGTTGGGAGCCTGTTTGAAAAGCCCGGCACAACAGTGATAACAAATGAAATCCCTACAAGCCCGAATGTACCAGCTCCCGCAAATACAGATAACAGTAAAACAGAGCCAATACAGGCAGACCGGGATATAGCCGCCGCTATGCGTGAGCCATTTAACAGATACGTCTGCCTGTTTTTTATCTGGTCAGTATTTGCATTGGTTCTATTTGTGCGTAAGATAACGATTTACCAAGGCTTTATCCAATACATCAAAGCGGGTAGTACAGAAGTATCGGATATTAAAACCTTGAATTTGCTATCTGATTGTGAAGAAAAACTGAATATCAAAACAAGAGTGGAGCTATCCCGCAATCCGTTGATTGCTTCCCCTATAATGATTGGCTTCTTTCGTGCAAGAATTGTTTTACCAGCCTGCGAATTGGACGATAAAGAATTGTCTTATATCTTTGTGCATGAGCTGATTCACTACAAGCAGAGGGATATGTTCTACAAATGGCTGATACAGATTGTTGTCTGCGCCCATTGGTTCAATCCTTTTGTATATTTGTTGGAAAAGGAAGTGAATAAATCTTGTGAATTGTCATGTGATGAAAAAGTTATATCCATACTTGACGACAAAGCAAGGCGTGAATATGGAGATACTCTGATTTCCTTTTTGCAGTCAAACAATCTCTACAAAAGTTCTTTAGCTTCTGTCACTTTGACAGAGGGAGCAGAACAGTTAAAAGAAAGGTTAGGTGCTATTATGAAATTTAAGAAAAAATCAAAGGGCATTATTGCCATTACCGCTATTTTCTCTGTTTTAGTTTGCGTTTGTTTTTTTGTGACTGGTGCGTATGCCGCCTCTCCTGCGACTAACAATAACTTAGTTTTGAAAGATAATGGCAAGCCGAATGAAGTATCAATAAAAACCGAATCGGATAGAAATATAAAAGAAACTGAAAATAAAACAGAGAAAACGGAGAATCAATATTCCACAGAATACGCACAGCATGGAATCACTGTCACAGACGGTATTTACTACTATCACGGTGAACGTGTCAGAATTTTTATGGACTTACGAATGAATGGCTCTTTTGAAAATTTTATTTTTGATAACGAGGGAAGTATAGATTTGCGTGTGTTACGGGATAAAAATAATTCCATTACAAATGTTGAATATCTTACAGAATCAGAAGCAGATGAATTGCTTTATGATATGGACGAGTATTCACCGGACAACCAATTAGAAGTGCCACTGGAAAAAGAAGATTCACTTGATAATTCAGATGTGCCGTTAAAAGACCAAAATATTGGAAGAAGTGTCAGAGTAACAAAGGAAGAACTTTCAGAAGAACTTAGGGATATTATAAGCTCTTGCGATACAGAAACATGGTATGTAATTAAAAGTGCCGGGTATCAATATATCTATTTTGGCGGCTTGCCTTACAATTACACTTTCCAGCCGGAAATTTACACAGACCGTAATAGTGGTACGGTAAATGTTTTTGATATGGGTACTACAACTGGAAACTATGTACTGCTTGAGATTCAGCAAAATGTGTCCTTAACTATTAACTATAACGGAACACAAATTTCATATACGGAACTGTAAACTACGCACCGCCCCATGTGGGAGAAAGGGGGAATCGCTTATGCCTTGCACAGAAGCATACAGAGAACACATCATGTATACTTTCAACGGCTATTGCAAGACCGTCATACGCTTTGCGGCTATCAACGCATGGCGTGACAGGAGCAGGCGGCGGCAAAAGGAAATATCCCTTGAATACCTCACAGAAGAAAAGTTTTACCCATTAGGCACAACAGACGAATATTTTGAAGCACCCTATGAAGAATACCCCATTACGGTATGCGGTCAGACAGTTATCCTCACCAATGGGGAGCTTGCCGCTGCCCTGTTATCCCTGCCAGAGAAGAACCGGGAAATCATTTTCTTTTACTTTTTCGGGCATTACACACAGCAGGAAATCGGGGAAATGTACGGACGCTGCCGGAGTACCACCGGGTATCAAATCCGCAGGACTTTACAGCTCCTGCACAAAGAAATGGAGGTGC
>CAQBGY010000799.1 GCA_948759685.1 uncultured Eubacterium sp. | reverse complement strand
ATTTTAATATTATATAATAATTAAAAATAGAAGTGATTTCAGGAAAACAATATCGGATGTTGTGAATATTACTTCTATTTTTTATGGGAAAAATTCTCATTACCTAAAGGTTATACTTTTTCTTTACTCAAACTACTTTTTTTGATATAATAATCCACAACTGTGACAATCGGGAGGTGCTGTGCTATGAAAGGCATTACAGATATACATAGTCACATCTTATTTGAGGTAGATGATGGTTCAGATTCTATTGAAACATCTTTAAAATTGTTGAGAAAAGAATATGAGCAGGGAGTCAGAAATATTATATTGACACCTCATTTTCATATAGGAGAGTGCATGCCTGAGAGCAAGCTGGTCAGAGAACATTTTGGGCAGTTAATGAAACTGGCAAAGAGGGAAATACCGGAATTGCAGCTGTTCCTTGGAAATGAAATTATGGCATGCAATGACATGGTGCGGCTATTGGATGAAGGAGTCATAAACACATTGGCAGGAACAAGATTTGTGTTGGTCGAGTTCTATCCTTCAGTACAATACGAAACGATGTTAAAATATATCAGTAATTTATTAAATGGTGGATACAATCCGATTATTGCACATTGCGAACGATATGCATGTTTACATTCTACGTTTAAAAAGATTCATGCTAAAAATCTTAGTCATCTTATAGAGATGGGAGTATATCTGCAGGTGAATGCAGTCAGCGTTTTTGAGAGGGATGTAAAATTTGTAGAAAAATTAATAGATAACGATTATTTACACTTCATTGCTACAGATGCTCATAGTCTGGGTCATAGAAATGTATATTGGGATAAATGTATCAGATTTTTAAGAAAAAGATATAATGATGATTATTTGAAATGGTTATTAATTGATAACCCGAAAAAAATATTATCAGGACAATACTTATAATTGGAAAGGATATAGAGATTACAATGGATAACGAAAACATTAAGAATGAAATAGAGATAGACCTTCGTGGATTATTTAGTGCAATCATGAACCGATTGACAATTATTATATTGGTAGGAATTTTAGTAGGTGGTATGGCATTTGTTTATACCCAGTATTTTGTTGATCAGTTATATGTAGCCAAAACAAAGGTATATATACTGAATAAGCAGGATGAGAATCAGCGATATCTGACTTCACAGGATGTAGCACTCTCTACATATCTTGCAAAGGATTATGAGAGTCTTTTAACAACAGACCCGGTATTAGAGGAAGTAAAAAAAGAATTAAATCTGGAGCAGAGTACTTCAGCGATTGCATCTATGATTTCTGTTGAATTAGAAGAAGATACCCGAATTATGGACATTGCTGTTACAAGTACAGATCCAAAACTTGCAAAGAAGATTGCTGATAAGGTCAGAGAAGTGGCAAATGAAAGATTAAAGGTAATCATGGATGGTTTAGAACCGGTAAGATCAGTAGATGAGGCAAAACTTCCGACAGCTCCAAGTTATCCGAATGTTGAAAAGAACATGATGATTGGATTTATTGTTGGCTTTGGTGTCGCACTTTTGGTAATTATTATATTATATATTCTGGATGACACAATTAAGACTCCTGATGATATTGAAAACAGACTTGGTGTCAGCGTTCTTGCGGCGATTCCTTTAAAGAGTTCAGACCATAGCAGAGATGGTTATGGCTATGGATATGCAACGCAGAAGAAAACAAAAAAGAAAGACAAGAAAAAGAAGAAAACTGATATAGAGGACGGAGAGGAAAAGGAGTAGAACTTATGTTATTAAATGTAAATTTAGATAAGATTTCAGATTTAGATTTTAAGACAAAAGAGGCATATAAGACATTAAGAACGAATGTGCAGTTCTGTGGAGATGATGTTAAGGTTATTTCAATCACAAGTTGTGTTCCGAATGAAGGAAAATCTATGGTGTCATTTAATCTTGCAGTATCAATAGCAGAGACTGGGAAAAAGGTATTATTTATTGATGCAGATCTTAGAAAGTCTGTTTTAATAGGACGTTATAAGATAAATAAAGCGATTAAAGGTCTTACACAATATTTGTCCGGAGTGGAAGAGTTAGATAGCGTAAAATATACAACAAATGTAGAGAACCTCGATATGATATTATCAGGACCGGTTCCTCCAAATCCGGCGGAATTGTTGAATAATGAAAAGTTTACTGCATTGGTTGAGATAACAAAGAAAGAATATGATTATGTTGTTATAGATACACCACCGATAGGACAGGTAATTGATCCTGCCATTGTGGCACAGCAGACAGACGGAGTGATTTTCTTAGTTTCACAGGCAAATGTTAGTTACAAATATGCTCAAAAACAGATTGAACAGCTTAAGAGATCAGGTTGTAGAATTTTGGGAGCAGTTCTAAATAAAGTAGACCCTGAAGGAAAGGGAAGTTACTATGGTGGATATTACGGCAAGTACTATAAAGGAAAGTACGGATACGGCTATGGTAATGATAAATATTACAAATAAGATTTTAACGACACCTATGAACGAAAGAACATAGGTGTTCTTAACTTATGGGAGCGAAGAGGAAATGAATCAGACGGAGCGTATATATATACAATTGATTGCCACCAGCACATTTTCTTCTATGCCAGACATATCTA
>CAQBGY010000798.1 GCA_948759685.1 uncultured Eubacterium sp. | reverse complement strand
GACCACCGAGATCTACACTCTTTCCCTACACGACGCTCTTCCGATCTACCTTATTCGCATCCAGGTTCCATTTGGCTGCATTGCCCCGGATAACAGACATCGCTTTCTCCGCATCGCTCAGCGGAATCGTATGCACACCCTCCGGCATCCTGTATTTCAAAACGACTGCAACAAATCCGTTCGAAGCGTACCATTTCGCCATATCATGCCCTTCATGGTTCATTGCCAACCCTCTATATCCGCCACCCGGACATATCAGCACCGCCGGCGCCGCTTTCCCGCCCTCCGCCGGATGATAAACAAAGATTTCCGCTTCACCCGCTTCCGGCTTATCCGGCCAGAGCTTGAACTGTTCTACCTGCTGCCCCCATACCCCAGGCGCAAAAAACGATAAGAGAAGTAAAAGAATGTGTTTCATAAGGTATTAATTCTTAATCTTTAACTGAGTTATTAAAAACAGGTGCTAATGTAACGAAAAAAAACAAATCCACCTATAAAGAGGGACAAAAAGAAATAATACGTCCCATTCTGGAAAACAAAAGACTTACATATCAGAAAACAAAGACGTACGTTTTTGCCCTTGAACTTGAATATGTAAGTCTTTTCAGAAGAGAATATCCACCTCAAAAGAATATTTCCGGATCTATCTATAAGAATCAAGCTATCGTTTATACCAATAGACCTCTCCCCACGTCATTAAGCAACTGGGCTTTTTAACGTCTTCCAATTTAATAAATGAAGTCCAATAGGACTCACGATGATCAATCGTATGTCCTAATTCATTTTCATGCCCCGTAATCACGAGTTTTGGATCGAACCCTTCAATCGTATCGGACAAACGATTTGCCCAACAGTTGATCAGCAAAACATCCAATGCAGGAATTTTTGTTTTCACATCAAATAACCACGTCAAATCCTCTTCATTATATTGGTCACCTGTCTGTGCGAAAGTAAAACCTTCAGGAGTCGTCACTACATGGATATTGTTAATCAGTTCACTTTGATGCCCCGGTAATATTTTTACATCCAGCTTGCCTCCCTTTGTTTTAAATTCCTTATCGATAATCTGCTCCGAACGGATGTGGGTCACCAATTCATTCCCTACCAAACTATTGTTCGGGGCAATCACTTGTTTTCCCATATCCGTAAACATCTTTACGACAACCGGATCTATATGGTCCGGATGATTATGAGAAAGGAACATAATATCACACTGTTCAACAATAGCTTGCATCGTTTTATCCGAGATCAAAGAAGAAGATTCTTTCATAGCTCCACCACGGTACAAGTCAAAAGCGACAGTGACACTTTTTGTCTTTACGATAAATCCGTCATTATAGAGTTTATACACTTTCATACCCTCTTCCAAAGGTTTCTGCATGTCTTCCAAAAGTCCGCTCAAACGAGATTCCATAAACCGCGAAAGCGTTTCACTACCATCCAAACGCGTATCATGGAATATACCGTCCAATAATTGCAATGCTGCTTTACGAGCCAATGCCGGATTACCGGAGGAAGGAGGGTTCTCTTTTAAGAGAGCATCTACCAGATGAAACATTTTTTCAGTTTGATTAATCAGGTACACTTCCTGCTTACCCCAAAAAGGCGTTGTTTTTTCCTGCGCTTGTAACAACATATACAATGGCAAAACAAACAATGACAATGACAATAAAAATACACTCTTTCTCATTTGAATAATTATTTAATTTTCGCTCGTGAAATTTCACCCTACTTTCGCGTCACATTCAATAAAGCCGTATCCGGATGAATACGCATTTATCACCTCAACACGAAATGTTTACTAATTTCCTTTGAATTACCAGCGTAAAAATCAATAGTCACATGCCGGTCAGAAACATTCATTTTATAAGAGCCTGCCGAAGTCGAACGGATATAGGTTTTCAGACCTGGTTTATATTCATTCAACAGCCCACTGTCATCTTCATATTTGGACCCATCCTCTTTTTTCTTGGATTTAGCCATTTCGTGAATATTACCGTAATCCGACGGCTGATCCGACGTATAAGAATAGATTCCTAATTCCGGTTTAGACCAGACACTATTAACCGTCATTTGTGTAATGCGGCCACCATCCCCATACCAATCTGCCAATTCAGTCGTATGGATGTGTCCACAGATACACAAAGCGTTCCGTCGGGCAAATACTTTACGAAAATGTCTACGTGCAGCAGTCTCTTCTGCCGACTTACCTCCGTGGAAGAACCATCGGCAACTTCCTCCGTCATAGGGTAAAACCGGACCGTGAGTCAATACGAATGTATGTCGTGCTCCTTCACACTCTTTTAGCATCTGATCAATGAGTGTATCATCCGGATCATTGAAATCCAGTACAATATATGCATCATCGCCGATCGTGAAAAAAAAGTTCGTATGCGTAACGGACTTTCCTAATTCTTCAGACATCCGTTCCGGCATATAGGCATGATAAGCCTCTTTTGCGTTCGTTCCTCGGATATCATGATTACCCGTCACAGTCACAAAAGGCAAACCATGAAGTTCTGACTTGAAGCGGTTCATCACGTCATCTAACATCTTCTTGTGGACCTCCGGATTACCGCAATCCCCTTGAATCAAGTCGCCCAATTGAAATACC
>CAQBGY010000797.1 GCA_948759685.1 uncultured Eubacterium sp. | reverse complement strand
TCGAACATTGTGACAAGCTGGAAGAATAAATTAAAACTGGGGTGCTGCCCCTTATTCTCAATGCTCATAATCGTGCGATCAGTCTTTCCGACTAATTCCGCAAGGTAGGCCTGCGTCCAGCCCCGTTCCTCTCGGGCCTGTTTGATAGCCAGCCCTAAACCGTGAAAATCAAATCGTCTTTCATCTTGGTTCATTCTCATATCACCCTATATCATTGTACATTTCGGGTTAAATTATGAGAATGTAATGAAATTTGTTTCTATGTAGTATTTTGTTTCGTATTTGGAAACTTGATTTTTCGCTAAAAAAGCATTATGCTAGTATCACTTGAATTGAAAGGAGTTTAGATATTATGGCAGTTAATAATATGCGTGCATAGCAAAGGCTATGTTGCGATAAAAATATAGCCTTTGCTAATCCTAAAAAAATTTAGGAGGTGCACATTGGGCTATCGCAAAGCAACAGATGTTTTACCGCCGGATGTCTTAGAAAAATTACAAGACTATATTGATGGAGAATATTTATATATTCCACGCAAGCAAGAAAATCGGAAAACTTGGGGAGAAGATACAGATACCAAAAAGGTTTTTTCTGAACGGAATATCCAAATATATGCTGATTATCTTGCAGGAATGTCCCTTCATCAATTAGCAAACAAATATTTTCTTGCAGAAAAAAGTATTCAAAGAATTATTAGGCAACAGCGGCAAAAATAGTAATAAAAGGTGTGCCATATAAAAGTGGCACATCTTTTTATCAGAAATAACCTTGTAGTGCAAAGATATTCTTACACATGATACAATAAATTTAGAAATCATGAAAGGACAAATAAAATGCCATATTTCAAATATAATGCTAAAAATGTTTTCTATGAAAAAAACGGGTCTGGTTATCCTACTATTTTTCTTCATGGAAACACTGCTTCATCAAAAATGTTTACAGATGTTATTCCATTATTTCTAAGGAACTTTCAAATAATCTTAATAGATTTTGCGGGACATGGGAAGTCGGAACGCCTTGATTGTTTTCCAACAGATTTATGGCACGATGAAGCATTGCAGGTAATTAAACTAATTGAAATTCTAAACTATGAAAAAGTCAATTTAATCGGTTCAAGTGGTGGGGCATTGGTTGCCATCAATGTTGCACTTGAACGACCTGATTTAGTAAACAAAATTATTGCTGATAGTTTTGAAGGAGAGATTGCACTCGATAGTTTTGCTTCAACAATAGAACAAGATCGTGCCATTTCTAAAACTATTCCTGAAGTACAAAGCTTTTACGAATACAATCAAGGTTTTGATTGGGAAACGGTTATTGATAATGATACTAGAGTAATTAAAGAACACTATAAAACTATAAAATGTTTTTTTCATCATTCTTTAGATACATTAAAATGTGATATTCTGATGATTGGCAGTAAAGAAGATATATTTATGCCGGGAGATTTTTACGAGAAAACATATACAAAACTGATTGAAAAAATTGGTCATGGGGAAAAGTACATTTTCAGTTCTGGAGAACATCCTGCAATGATTTCTAACGCAGAAACCTTCGCAAGACTTGCAACTAAATTTTTATCAGAATAAACCTAAAGATAACTACCGCAACAAAAAAAACCGTTGTTGTGGTAGCAATATTTATATGCGTTAATAAAAGAGCCTTACGGCGGTTTTGAAATAGCAAATTTCAAACCGCCGTTTTCTTTTCAAAAATCAGATTATGGAAGGGTGTGTTAAAGTCGCCCATTTAAAGGATATGGCGGTATCTAGGAGGTATCGCTGTGTCCTTATTTATTTTCCAAATATCTGAACCGTTAAAAAAAGCCCGCCCCCTTGGAAGGATAATTCCGGCAATCAACATGAAATAATTCAATCCAAAAATGATAGTTATATTTCATGCGCCCGAATGGCTCTATGCTGTTTGGGCGCATTTCTGTTTCTATGGGACAGCCTCGGGCCAACTTGGCCCGAAGCCCGGCCCCGGTGCCGTTCCCCGCCGCCTCCGTTTCGGCAGCCCATTCACCAAACACCGAAACGGAGGTAAACATGGCTATCATCAATCTTCGGGATTTTTACCCGTACTATACAGCAGATTCTTTTATTGAAGTGCCTGACGAGGTAGCGGAGGCAATGGCGGAGTTTGACCGCAGGGAGGCGGCCTACCGTCTGCGTACATACCGCCATAAGGCCTACTATTCCCTTGACCGGGAGGACGGCATTGAGCACTCGGCCTTGTTCGTCGCCCTCTCCCCATGCGAGATTTACGAGCGCAAAGTCACCATGCAGGAACTCCACGCGGCTATTTCCAGCCTGCCCGACAAACAGGCCAAACGTATCTACGCCCATTTTGTACTCGGCATGAGTAAGACCGACATTGCCAGAGCCGAGGGCGTGGACGAAAAGGTGGTGCGTCTGGCAATCGAGCGGGGGCTTCGGAACATGGAAAAATTTTTGAAAAAATAATCTCTAAGGTGTACCGAAAAGGCCCTGAAAATGAAATGGTATATAGAAAGGCGGAAGCGTCCCGGGACAAACTGGCCCGAAGCGCAGACAAGCCTTTCCCGCAGATTGAAAACTGAATAAAAAGATACCCGGATACGAAGGGTGGATGTGCCAGG
>CAQBGY010000796.1 GCA_948759685.1 uncultured Eubacterium sp. | reverse complement strand
TGTCACTCTACAAGGCATACGGCAAAGATGCCCTGTTGTTAGGCGTATTAGCCTACAACTGCGGCCCCGGAGTAGTGAACAAGTCCACCGTGCTGAAAAAACTGAAATCCGGCAACCGTGACATATTTAAGTCCTATACCTCCCACTGCCGCTACAAGGGGAAATTCCATAAGCAACTCCACCAACGGCGAATCACAGAATATATAGTGTTATTCAATTAAAATAGGTATTCGTTTGGGATAACTCTATTCCAAACGAATATTTTCTAAAAATGGTTTTCTGTTCTCACTGACCCATTTCTCATATGTAGCTTTAATGATTGACCATAATCTATTTGAGTCTAAAGTCTGTAAGATTAAACTTGCATTTTTTGAAGTTGACGTACGATTCCCGATAGGAGCTATATATGCCAAAAAAACTTGATTAATAAATTCATCAGGACATTTAACTCCTAAAAAATCAGATAAAATTAATCCAAGTTCATATTCCATATTAGACGCATGTTCTAGTGCTTGACGTTTTAAGACTTTAAGGAAAGTATCTTTATTTAGAACATGAATCACTTCTGAGGCATTACAATTATTTATTTTCGACTTATTTAAATAGTCCTCTACTCCAAAACATTGTATTTCATTCACATCAATACCATTATCAATTATCTTTTGATGAGTAAAAATAAATGCATAGTTATTAATTAAAAATGGATAAACAGATGTTTGTTGTTTCTTTGTGGGAGGTGCATACATCCCTTTTATAATATCATCTTCTTCAAATCTGGTTAAATAATATCCATATTTTTTAAGACGTTCTATATACATGCCAGAATTTGGTATATCATCTGTTTTTATGCTTAGGGTATTATTCAAAATGTCACGAATATCCTCTTCAATATGCGCCTGAAATTTAAAACCGAAGTTTGTTACAGAGATTCTCCAAATAACAGATAGCCAAAAGAGATGAGAAAGGTGTGGAGGAATAGGATTTTCTAAATAGTCATTCTTTGAATGTGCCTTTGAAATAGATTCTGCATAAAGAGTCTCAATACCCCCCAATCTTTTTTCACAATCAGTACAAAGGAAGTAGTCTTTTACATATGGAATAGGGTTCTTCACATTTTTTTCTATTTCTTCATCTTTTAATTCTCGACCTATCACTTCATGTATCCTCTCTGGTAACACATTGCGACCAAATCTAAAATCTGAAACAATATTTATGGGGAATATCATTTCATTACCTCTTCCTTCTTTTCCATTTTTAGCAAATGATGATTGTATAAGGAAATTAGGTATAATATGTGATCCCTTTTTGTCTGCCTTATTTTGTTTGCATAATTCACATTGACACATGATATATTTGCATATTAATTTGGTTCTTAGAAAGGCGATTTAGTTGAGAATTTTTCTCTGAGCAATTTAAGGAAAGTATTATTACGGGAGTTTGCATCTTCCACGAGAGCCTTGAAATCCATAATGTATGAATTTTGGATAACCGATACGCTTTCTTCTAAATCGGAATACACTATTTTTGAACGATAATATATATTGCCATGTGAAAACAAAGGTTTGTATTGCTGGTTCTTAAGATGTAATTTATATCTGTCGTCCATATCTACAATACCATAAAACCAAGCTCTCTGAATTCGATTCCCAAAATACTTGGCTAATGCCTGAGTGCGAGTATCAAGCTGGAATTCGACAATAGAATTATTCTCCGCAGTTATACCTAACCGCTTCAATTCTACGATTACAATATCAAATGTTTGTTCCTCATTGTTTGGATCATTAGAAAAGAATATCGAAATATCAGGCCTATCGTTATCCCCATCATATGATGAATTGGGGGATATAACACCTATAACTTCATCCATTTTTGCTTCGCTAAGGACTTGATTATAAGTCATGAATTTGTCGTCTAATACCCAAACATTATTTAAATAAACATCTTGCTCGATTTTATCAGCAGAGAATTTCTTATATTTTACTGAAAGTAAATTGTGCAAATCACTTTCCAAGTCAGCATGAGAGAGCTTTCTCATACGCTCAATAAGTTTTTGCCGATAAATTATGTATGTTGCTAAAGAGCGACTGGAATATTCAATTGATTTTTCAAACTGTTCTTCCGTTAACTCTGTAGCTCCAAGAATTTCCCTCTCGGTTCTGAAAAATTTATCTTGCCCTCGTTTTACAACCTCATGGTAAGGTAAATAGCCTACAATATCTTCGTCAATCAAGCCCTCCAAATGAGGAAATTGTTCTTGAATACGCCGAAATAGTTTTTCATTTGCATCAGCAATTTGAGGTATTTCTTTTTTGACAATTTGATTAATTGCACTTCTAAAAATAGATATTAAATATTTTAATTTTCGCTCTTCGATTTTGATATTTTGTCGCGATTCATCCGTTGAACCTTGTAGTGAAGCCGATTTTAATAAGAAAATCATATCGTATAATTGGGATACATTTTCTTTTGATACTACTTCAACCGGCATACACCGATCGTCTATTGACAACGCTGTAATGAATGTTGGGACTCTTCTGCCAATTCCATTTTCAATTTTAGAAACGTGATAATATACAATGATTCGGTAAAATTTGAGGTTGTTCAGCCTTGTCTAAGCCGCTAACTGA
>CAQBGY010000795.1 GCA_948759685.1 uncultured Eubacterium sp. | reverse complement strand
CATAAACCCCGATTTCACACCTTGTGATAACGGGCATTATCCGCAGTTGCCGGATGGATGGTGCTACTCAACGATAAAAGAAGTGTTCATTATCAATCCTAGAAATAAGGTGGATGATGACGTTGAAGTGGGCTTTGTTCCGATGGCAAATATCACTGATGGCTACAATAATACTTTCAAATACGAGAAGAAACGATGGGGTAAAATAAAAACAGGTTTTACACATTTTGCAGATGGAGACATTGCTGTTGCGAAAATATCTCCATGTTTAGAAAATCTAAAGTCTGTAGTTCTAAAAGGTTTGCCAAATGGTATTGGCGCAGGCACTACAGAACTCCATGTATTTAGGTCTCAATTTATGGATATTCAATATGGACTTTATTTCTTTAAATCAGATTATTTCATAAGCCAATGTGTAGGCTCTTTTAATGGAGTTGTAGGTCAGCAAAGAGTAAGTAAAAATATCATTGAAGATATAATTATAGCTATTCCTCCAATAAATGAGCAAAAGCGAATTGTTTATACAATCAGTAAAATATTCGCACAATTAGATATAATAATGGGGAGTTTATAAGCTCTCCATTATCATGTCTAAAGAGATGAAAATCGTTTCTATTCTGTCAACTATTCGCTCCTGTTCGGAGTATGAGGGTATGTGGATAGGCATTGATAAAAATTTATCAAGAATCAGATTGTGTAGCCCTGTAGTCTGTGTTTGCATTAATCTCATAGCTCCTTTCTGATATATAGCCAGAATATAATAGTACAGAAACTTGTTTAATATGGTGTTGCTATGCTTTATTCTTAATACCATTGTAAAATTGCTGAATGAAAAAACACCACTTTCACCTTCATAGAGTATTGTTCTTCCTACAGGATTATTATCACTACCGCCTGATTTCTCTACAATTAAATCACCATTCATTAAGTGTCGTTTAGCAAAAGTTCGTTGTTCAACATCAATATACTCAATATTTGAATAGTCCAACTTAAAATCTTTGGTGAAATTTGCATTGCGTATAACACCCACATGGATAAATGGTTCTTTCTTCCCTTTCCACAATCCATTGATGCTTTCGCATAAATCTTTAAGTGTCGTAGTACTCCAACTATCCGGCAACTGCGGATAATGCCCGATACGTTCCATTATATTATTACCATATTCATTCTAATTCAATGTAATATGGTAACAAAATTCAAAAATCATTTGGCAAAGACTAATCTTGCCAAGAACACCGTCACTTCGTATGTGTGGACGGTGCAGTATTTCCTCAATCACTATGGGGATGTGAACAAAAAGAACCTGTTAGCCTACAAGGGGTATTTGGTTGAGAACTTCAAACCACAGACAGTAAATCTTCGATTGCAGGGTATCAACAAGTATCTTGAATTTACGAAACAAGAGAAACTGAAGGTAAAGTTCGTCAAAGTACAGCAGAAAAACTTTTTGGAGAATGTAATCAGCGATGCAGACTACAAGTTTCTTAAAAAGCGCCTGAAAACTGACGGTTATGATGAGTGGTATTTTATCGTATGGTTCATGGCGGCTACCGGTGCTCGTGTCAGCGAACTGCTTCACATCAAAGCAGAGCATGTACAAATCGGACATCTTGACCTTTATAGCAAAGGTGGGAAAATACGACGTCTGTATATTCCGAAAAACTTACGCATTGAAGCCATGAAATGGCTGAAAGATAAAGGAGTTACTTCCGGATATATATTTCTGAACAGATTCGGAGACCGAATTACGACCCGTGGCATAGCCCAGCAATTGAAACACTTTGCGGAAAAATACGGAATGAATAAGGAGGTGGTTTACCCTCATTCATTCCGTCATCGTTTCGCCAAGAATTTCCTTGACCGCTTCAATGACCTTGCATTGCTTGCCGACCTAATGGGGCATGAAAGCATAGAAACCACTCGCATTTACCTTCGCAGAACTGCCAGCGAGCAGCAGAAGATTGTGGATAAAGTGGTGAACTGGTAAAGTCACATCAGCCTTTAGAAGTGTATTCACTTACACTTCTAAGGCCTTTTGGATATTATCAAGAACTGAGAATAGCTCTTCTATCTTTTGAACTATGCGTTGTTGTTCTTCTAATGGAGGTAAATAAATTTGATAATTTTGCAGATGAGCATTCTTTACGTTATTAATATTGGAACCTTTTGCCACATTCCTAATGTAGCCTTTGTAGTCATCGGTTTGGAATATAAGACGTATATATGGCGACAAGGCTTTCTGTTTTGGTCTTACAATTCGCAGAAAAGCTCCGATTTGTGTTTTAGGGATATCCCTATCGGCAAAGCCTGTTTTTCCAATCAAAGTTTGGCTTCCAGTAGAAGCGACAACAATAATATCTCCATGCTGTACTTGATTATCATTATTTTGATATGAAAGGGGTATGAATACATCATCAAAACAATCAATGACTTTCCCGTTCTGTATATTGCCGCCTCTTAATACTCTTATGCCTGTATCTTGAATATCAGCTTTATTATATGAAACTCCTCCTATTATTGAACATACATCATTGACAGTTACAGAGCACCAACTTTGTGGAAACTTCCTACTATGCCCGTTATCACAAGGTGTGAAATCGGGGTTTATGCGCTTCAAAAGTTCAATG
>CAQBGY010000794.1 GCA_948759685.1 uncultured Eubacterium sp. | reverse complement strand
CCGCCAAACAGTTAAATTAAGCGACTTCACGTCGCACCCATGAGTAGCTGTCGAATGTATTTTCGGTTATGTAACGGAATATCTTTACCTCCGGGTTAATGTTCCCCTGCCTTAAAATCCTGCCTTCCTGCTGTAGGCTAAGTACCCAGCGCCTTGCCATATTGCTATGGTAGGTTTCCAAATACTCGCCCCCGAACCGTGCTTACACCTCTCAATGTACACGGCTCTCCATTTATAAACTCAATTTAACTGTCCACAGTGTAATTTCTTGTGACAGCTTTTGCACAAAGCTAATGTTTTGCGCTTTCTTGCTATCATAAGTGTTTCCCAGAAAGATTTGCCTTGTAAGTCTTTAAGCTTATGAATGTGGTGAATTTCTATGGGCGTATTGGTTTTACCGCATAGTTCACATTGTTTAGCTTTCAATCTGTCTATCAAGTTTGTACTGCCAAAATATTTAATACTGTTTGGAACGAAATCTGCATTAGAAAGAAATGCTTTTTTCTGCCGTTTGAAGCCCTGATTGTAAAATACCCGCATATGCCCAATACCTTTGGCATTTTGGAATTTTACTGCAAAATCCTTGCCAACTCTGAATTTTTCAATTACTTTGCGGATTGAAGTTCTGTATTTTGTGCCATAGGTTTTGTACATACTGTACTCCATAATGTACTTATAGCTGTTGATAATTGAACTGTTATTGGCTATGCAATAATAGTTATAAAATCCTCGTATCATACTGTTGTAGTAATCAAGGATTTCCAAATCATCACAGTTTTTTAATCTGTATATCGCCTTTGGCTTCCAGATTTCTTTGCCATTATGGCAGATTAGCCTCATAGCCCCTGTGCTAATTAAATGTTTTTTTATTGTGTCACTTGATACTTCTAAAACAACCCTGCCTGTGTAATTGCGTACAAGCCTGCCTGCTTTATCCCTTTTAGTCAGGTTGCTATGACGTATTCTGATTTTATAGCTTAAAAATTTTGCACTCTTTTTGGCATTGGTGATAAGTGTTTTTTCCTCCGACAATTCTAACTGTAACTTTTCATAAAGAAAATTTTTGAAATCTTCTTTTATCATTTTGCAGTCCTCTTTTGAACCGATAACTCCGCACAGCCAATCGTCAGCATACCTGACATAAAATAGTCTTTTGTAACCGTTATCCATAGGGTCACTATGAGGAATATTAACTCGCTCTTTTTCCAACTGCCTTATATGTGCAACCGCATTTTCTCTCTCATCATCGCCGTTTGCTTTTTTTAGTTCTGCTCTGGCTTTACTTAACTTAACTTCGTTCTTGCGGTACTCTGGAGTACGCATACGCCGTTTGCCTTTATTAAAGTGTTGGGCGTACTCATTTACATATTTATCAAATTTATCCAAATAGATATTTGCAAGTATTGGACTGATAATGCCGCCTTGCGGTGTACCTGAGTAGGTATTGTGAAAAGTCCAATTCTCAATATAGCCTGCATTTAAGAATTTCCTTATCAGACGAAGAAATCTCTCATCATTGATGCGTTCTCTCAAAATTCCAATCAGCTTATTGTGATTGATATTGTCAAAGAAACCTTTAATATCTCCCTCGATAAACCACTTTACGCCTGTGAATGTCTTTTGAATTTTAACAAGTGCTGTATGACAACTTCTATTTGGTCTGAAACCATGAGAAGTATGTTCAAAGCAAACCTCATAGATTGCCTCTAAAATCATTCGGATGACTTCTTGAAGCAGTTTATCCTCAAAAGACGGAATACCCAGCGGACGCATTTTTCCGTTTTTCTTTGGAATATAAGTTCTTCTTACTGGTTTTGGCTGATAGCTTTCATCTTTAAGTAAATATATGATTTTCTGTATTCTTTCAATACTCATACCATCAACCGTTTGGTTGTCAGTACCTTTCGTCATACTTCCGTCATTTGAATAAATATTTTGATAAGCAATTAAATACATTTCTTCGTTGTATAGCAAACGGTATAAACGCTCATACCTGTACTCTTTCTGGTTACTATGTTTTGTCAAACTGATTAACACATTTTCGGGATTTCTCATAATGTATCACACATTTTCCTTTCTATAATGTTAATGTTATAAACTGCCTTCCTTCGCCACGTAAGTGCCATTAACACTCTCAGACTACTACGAAGGCTCCGTTACCCTATCGAATATTCATAAGCCTTTGTTTAATAGCTTGTAATCAAGCGTTTCGACTTAGGTAATCCCCGTTTAGCAACACAATAACGATTTGGCTCGTTAGATTGTCGGATACGACTTCCATCCTTTTATGCTTATTGCATATACGTCACAGCCTATCTTTGCTTATACTCCTGAACAGCGGAATACAAGTGCTGTGATATGGCGGTTTATAACTACCTTACGCCATAGTCCCGACACAGACCATTTGGACTATCGTTCAACCAGTATGGGCTTTATCCTCATACCTAACATTTCATCTCCCCATTCAGTCGCAGCTTGGTAATTAGCTGACTTATGGCTTTACCGACGTGCTATGTTCCCTGATATTTGGTTTCCCTCACAGGTAAATCGGTTGATGATAGGACGTTAAGATACTATCCTAATACCTTGCCAAAGGTATATTTATTATGCCGCCTTTACGGGCGCACG
>CAQBGY010000793.1 GCA_948759685.1 uncultured Eubacterium sp. | reverse complement strand
TGATGAAGGCTTCCATGATGATGATGGTCACGACGGGGAACAGTTCGCGGTTTTGTAGGCTAAGCACCCAACGCCTTTCCATATTACTATGGTAGGTTTTCAAATGCTCGCCCCCGAACCGGACTTACACCTTTCAGCGTATCCGGCTCTCCATTAATTCCGTCAGTCCATCCAACCGCCATCCACTTTCTTATGGCAACTCCGACAAAGTGCGATAGTCTTGCGTTTCCGTGCAATCATGTGTTTTTCCCAATCCTCTTTTCCTTGCAGATTTTTGAGTTTTCTAACATGGTGCATGTCTAACTTGACATTTTCCTTGCCACATAGTTCACATTTGCAAGCCTTTAGGCGAGCCACAAGGCTTGTTGGTGAACTATGATAGCTTGTTGGCATTCTGTCGTAACATTGCGCATAATCTTGTTTTTTGCGTTTGAAACCGTCATGATAAAATTGGCGCATCAAGGTTTTACCTTTATTATTCTTGTAGTACACTGTAAACACCTTATCTTTCTTATACTTCTTGCAGATTTTCACGACCGTACTTTTGTATTTGGCAGCAAAAGTCTTGTACATGCTGTACTCCATGATGTACTTAAAAGAGTGAAGTGTATGACAGTTATTTGCAAGTGAATAATAGTTGTAAAAACCTCTTATCTCCGAATTGTACCTTTCCAAGATTTCCAAATCATCGTTGTTGATGAGATAGGTGCGGTGTTTGGATTTATACTGTTCTTTCCCATTATGCACATTGATTTTCAGTGCGTCATAGTCCAACAGTTTCTTCCGTACCGTTTCAAGGGGCATCTTCAGATAAATCTTATTGTTGTAAGGTCTCGTCAGTTTGCCAGCCTTGTTCCTCTTGGTTTGTGTAGATTTCCGGACATAGATTTCATATCCGAGAAACTTTGCCGATTTTCTTCCGTGCGTGATAAGAGTTTTCTCTTCCGAAAGTTCAAGGGCGAGCTTTTCTTGCAAGAACACTTTGATGTCTTGCTTGATAGTTTCCGCCTCTGCTTTCGTCCCTATCACAGCACAGAGAAAATCATCGGCATAACGTACATATTTCAGTCGTCTGAAATTCTCGTCCATGTCCACGCCACAAGAAATAGCCGCTCTTCCTTTGTCATAGGCTTTTATTTTCTTGACTATGGATTTGCGTTGTTCCTTGTCCTTTACCTTTTCAAGTTTCAGCACTGCCAACCTTTTCCCATACTCAAATTTGATACGCTCGGGATTGCCTGCCCGTTCTTTACCCTTATCAAAGCGTTGGATATATTCACGTACATAGCGGTCTAATTGGTCAAGGTATATGTTTGCCAGCATAGGGCTGATAATTCCACCTTGTGGAGTACCGCTGTATGTTTTATGATACGTCCAATCTTCAAGATAGCCTGCATTCAGGAACTTGCGGATTAATCTCAGGAAACGTTCATCGGAGATGCGTTTTTCCAAAATGGAAATCATTACACCGTGGTTAATGTTGTCAAAGAAACCTTTGATGTCTCCCTCAATAAACCAGCGTGCTCCGTTAAATGTCCGTTGGATTTGTCGCAAAGCCGTATGGCAGCTGCGCTTAGGTCTGAACCCATGTGAGTTCATGTCGAAACTACCCTCGTAAATCGCTTCCAAAATCATTCTGACCACCTCTTGCAGAAGTTTGTCATTGAATGCAGGTATTCCCAAAGGGCGTTTCTTCCCATTTTTCTTGGGAATATATACCCTCCTTGACGGTATCGGCTGATATGACTCGTCTTTTAACGAACTTATCAGTTTTTCAATGCGTGATATACTCATGCGGTCAATGGTCTTATTGTCCGCACCTTTGGTCATGTTGCCTTCCTTTGCGTATATACGCTGGTAGGCAACGTAGTACATCTGTTCATTGAACAGCAGGCGGTAAAGCCTCTCAAATTTGTAGTCTGGTTGTTTGCTGTGCTTTGCCAGACTGTTTAATACTCTTTCTGAATTTCTCATAATGTCTCGCACATTTTTCATTAATTGTATTAAAAGAATTAACTGCCTCCCTTTGCCATGTACAGGGCGTTACCCTGCTCGGACTACTACGGAGGCTCCGTTGCCATGTCGGATATTCAAAGGTCTGCACCTTATAGCCATTTTATTGGCATTCCGATTTAGGCAATCCCCGTTTGCTTGCGTAGTAACTGCCGCTTGACAGATTGTCGGATATGACTTTCGTCCTTTTCTGCTTATTGCAGATGCGTCGTGACAAGTACATGCTACATCCTCCTCAAAGACTGGAAGACGAGTGTCACGATACAACGAGTATGAATTTCCCTCTTCGGGATAATTCAAATAGCTACCTTACGTTGCAGGTACAACGAGATACCGCTTGGACTATCATTCAATCAGTATAGACTTTATCCTTTATCTGTCTTTTCATCCTACCATTCAGTCGCAGTTTGGTAACTAACTGACTTATGGCTTTTCCTGCATGCTACACTCCCCATCGTCTTTCGTTGAATGGATAAGCAGGTGGATGATAGGTCATTTCAATGTACACTTACCTAATCCCTTGCTAATGGGATTGTTACTTACGCAGCCTTGACGGGCGCACCTTTAATCGAATCTATCTCGAAGACGATGAACCGCTTGCCGAGCAGGTCGATGT
>CAQBGY010000792.1 GCA_948759685.1 uncultured Eubacterium sp. | reverse complement strand
TATCACACCTTTTCTAAGCCGCGTTATCACGTTCTTGGAGTAACCCCAGCTATTCAAATCCGCTGTTGTAAACTCTTGTCTATCATCTTCCAAATGTGAACGAATAGCGGCCCAATCCTTATTTGCTTTTGCTGTCTTTCTGGCCTGTGCTAATTCGGTTTTCTGTTCTCTGTTCCGTTCCCCCAGAACTTTTCCGCTGTCGATGTATTCCACATCTTCACTGTCGAACATTACCGTAAATTCATAATCACCATCAGGCGTTACTCCTTGGAGCGGGAAGTCTCCACGGCAACCGTCCAGCACCCAGGATTGAACCTATTGATAATCCTCGGTGGCATACGTCATGCGGCACACTCCGCCGTTTTGGTATTGGCAGTACATAGCAGGGCGAACCGCGTCCCATAGTTTAGCGTCCTTGCCGCTCAAAAAACCATTGTACGCCGTTTTTATTCCATAGGCCCATAGGCTCCAATCCAAGGCAACACCTCTGTACCTGTTGCCGCCCTTTACCGCCTCTTTTGTGTAGCACCATGTAAATTCAGCGGCTCCGGTCTGTTGTCTGCCCGCGCCAAAGGTGGCAATCTTCTTTACACCATCAACATAATTTAAGCGGCGTAGTGTTTCTTTTGCTGTTGAACAATCATCCGATGCAAAGAACGCAACCAATTCTTTTTCGTCCTGTTCATCGACAAGAACCAATTCGTCAATATGCCTGTGATAGAGCGCGTCATATTCAAGAGCTGTGCGTTGCCCCGTTGTCAGCCTTAAAATATTATCCGCTGCTGTGCCTTTGAATATCGCTTTTTCCTTGATTTTCTTATAATCTGTGCCCCATATAGCCCTAAAAAAATCGTCTCGTTTGTATTTGCCAGCACCCCATAAAATTCTGTGGTGTGCATTACCGCTCTGTTCTTCTTCGTCTAAAGCGTTGTCAGCACTTACATTTTCATGTTCCCATTGAATAGGCAAGCCTCGGAATGTTAGCGGCTCAGCAGCTGACAAATTTGTATCTACACTTTCAAATCCGAGCGGGGACGGGTGTGTCGGATTATCGGCTGGCATTTTCGTTTGCCGCTCCGCCTGTATTCTCTCACCCAATTCCTTTAGTTGCTGCTGAATTTCTGCTTGCCGCTGCGCTTCTGCTTCACTAACAATTCTGTCAAGGCCCATAATAGCCCGCCAGCGATTATTACGCAATTCGGGGTCTTCTTTGTTGCACACGCTTTCCCATTTACTAAAACATTGCTGTTTGCTAAATTTCTGTTTTGTATATGGTTTACTCCACCAGAAAAATACTTCACCGCCCAGGTCGGAACCAAAGACACAGTAAATGTCTATCCCTGTGTAATACCATTGTGAATAGGTGCAGTCTGTCGAAATAGTTTTAAGGTCTGCAAAAATCTCTTTTTGCTTTTCGTCCATCTTTGCAAAAAGTTCAGATTCTTCTAATTCCGCAATTTCTATGTGTTTACGCGGTGTACGTGGTGCTTTGGGTACTTTGTTGGTCTTTTTGGTGCGCTTGACTTTTGCTTCTCTTTTTTCAAAATGGCAAAACTCAAAATTATCCCGTATCAGCGCATAAATTGCCTGTGTCTTATCAGTTAAACCCTTGGTAATATCCCATTCTTGCCGCTCATAAATAAGGCGCGGAGTATCACAATAGAAATCGACTTTAATTCTATTGTCCTGTGTAGTTACTCCCGTCTTACTAATATAGCTTTGAGCGCCGCCACTCACCAATAAGTTAATGCTGTCAAATAGCGGTGTTGCTGTCTCTCTATTTATGCCAAAGTACATGTGATAACCACCGCTTTTTGACATAGTTGTGTGGTCTGCGGCTTTTTTGGCATTTATGAAAAACGGTGCTTCTGTGTCTATGGGCTGCTTCTTGCCGTTTTCGTCCTCCATTTTGTCAAAGTCGATTACAAATACAAATAAATCATTATATTTTGCGTTCTCTAAGTAAAAACTGGGACTTAATGTTGGACAATCTCCGTGTGCATGTTTGTAACATGCTGCCATGTCGGCTACAACTTCAAAGGTTTGATGGTAGTGTGAATAATAGTCGCTTTCATTACCTTTTTTGTTTGCTGGTACTAAGTTATCCCAACCGTCTATATAGTAGACCTTCTTATCTTGCTGTGCAAGGCAAAAACAATCGTTATAGCCTTGCTGCTTTTCCGCCAGTAACGGAACCGCTGATGTTTCCATGATTAAATCCCTCCTTATAGATTTTGACAAGTCACAGATAACGTGTTACTGGCACTAAGCGAAACCGTGGAGGAACAGAGCAGCGGCGGCTCCATCATGGAACGGCCCCGCTGTTCAATCTGCGACTTGTCAAAACCCACAAGGAATAAGCGTTGTTTCCTCACTTTCTGATTATATTATACTACAAAAATTTTTTCGTAGCAAGAAATGCGAATTACGCTTATTTTTACAACATTCTAAAACATTCTTGCAGACTTCATGTAAAAACACGTTACTGCCACGTTCAAAGATTTTGCAGCTTCTTGGAAGATGTTGCTTTCACGCCCTGTTTTCTTTCCCTGGCTCAGCGGCTGTCAATCGTGAACCTACACTTTCAATTTTTGATT
Source organism: uncultured Eubacterium sp. (assembly GCA_948759685.1). Next base: position 37 of record CAQBGY010000792.1, on the reverse strand, counting down.
TTTCAATACTGGTTTTCTCGGTGGATTTCCCTCCCGA
>CAQBGY010000791.1 GCA_948759685.1 uncultured Eubacterium sp. | reverse complement strand
GCCAGTCGGTGAGAAAGTCCATAAGCCGCCGCCCTTAAAACAGCCCCGACAGCAGGGGGATGAGGGTCGTGCCGATGACGATAATGCCGCCGCCCGCCATGAGCTGTGTTATCCCCAATTAGTAGGAACAATACAGCTTTCTGGCGGGCGACGGCACGTCAAGAAATATATATGGAGTTTTTAAAGAATCCCCCGGAGCAGGGGAGCGGTCAGCCTGTGACCTGCTCCACTTCCGGTATGGGTTTGAGATTAAAATGAATTTCGATAGAAATGTGTCTTGTTTTGTCGCTGTCTATGGTTTCATGGACAACGATTTCTTTAATCAGGCGGTTTAAGGTGGAAGCGTCCAGTTCGGTGATGTCCTTATATTCCTGTATGGATTCCACCCACTGCCTTGCGTCCACGGCAAGCCGGATTTCATCGGCAAGGCGTTTCCGGCCTTCCTCAACCTTGGCTTTTAATTCCGCCTGTTCCTTCTGTGTCTTTTCCAGCAGGAGATTGAAGTTTTCTTCTGTGATTCGTCCGGCTACCATGTCCTCATAGAGCCGCAATACCATCTTTTCCAGCACTTCAATCCGTTCTTCGTCTTTGGCAAGGGTGCGCTCCATCGCTTCCCGCTGGTCTTTCTGCCTGGCATGGCAGGTATCGGTCAGCCGTCCGGCTACTGCTTCACTGTCTGTCAGGGCAGCGGCGGCGCACTCCCGGATTTTGTTCAGCACAAGGGAATAGAGCGTGTCAAACTCAACCCGGTGCTGTGTGCAGTGCTGCTTCCCATAGGCATTGTAGGTCTTGCAGGAGAAAATACGCTTCGGGAACTTCTCATGCGTGGTGCGGATGGTGAGAGCCTTTCCGCACTCCCCGCATTTTATCAGCCCTGCAAAGAGGTTGATTTCCCCGGATTTGCCCGGTCGCTGGCGGGATTTCAGTTTTTCCTGCACAATCGCAAAGTCCTTTTTGTCCACCAGCGGCTCATGCGTCCCCTCCACCACAATCCAGTCCTCCGGCTTCTTATCCCGGATCGTGCCGATTTTAAAGCGGTACTCGGTCTTTTGGGAAGCGATTGCGCCGGTGTAGACGGGATTCATCAGGATTTCCTTAATCACGGAGAAGTCCCAGACGTATTTCCCGTTTTCCGGGTCTTTCTTTTCCCATTTGGTGCGGATGTTCCGATGTCCCCGCTTCCGGTTCCACCATGTGGGGCAGGGGTGCTTTTCTTCCTCCAGCCTGCGCCGGATGTAGTTGGGGCCGTGGCCGTCCAGCGCATACCCGAAAATCAGCCGGACAACCGGGGCGGTTTCTTCATCTACCAGCAGGCGGTTCTTATTCTCCGGGTCTTTCCGGTAGCCGAAAGGGGCAAGACAGCCGGTAAACTGGCCTTTCTGCGCTTTCAGGACATAGGAAGAATGGACTTTCTTGGAAATATCCTTGCTGTACATCTCATTCAGGATATTCTTGAAGGGCGCAATATCGTTGTTGTCCCGCATGGTGTCGATACCGTCATTCATGGCGATATAGCGCACACCGTTCCGTGGGAAGAAGTCCTCAATAAGCTGCCCGGTCTGCAAGTAGTTCCTGCCCAGCCTTGATAAATCCTTTGTGATAACAAGGTTTATCTGCTTCCGCTCGATGGCTTTTAACATCCGTTTCAGGTCGGGGCGTTCCATGTTCAGGCCGGTGAAGCCGTCGTCCTGATAGACTGCCGCAACCTCCCATCCCTGCTTTTCGCAGAACTTTTCCAGCATATCCCGCTGGTTTGCGATGCTGGCACTCTCGCCCTGAAGGTCATCGTCTTTCGAGAGCCTGCAATAGATAGCTGCCCGAAAACTCCCGGCAAGGAGTGCGTCCATCCCTGTATATTCTATTGTGTTCATCATAACCGTTTACCCGCACAATCCAGACGGAACACGGTCACATGGAACCTCGTCTTTATTATATCTCATTTCTTGCGTTTTAGCAAGATATTCTTTATCTGTTTTTCTGGTGTGCTTCTGTGCGATAAGGCTAACGAAAACGTCCGTAGCGTCCAGTTCGCCGTCAAACACTGTGGTAACATGAATCTCTGTTTTATTTTTCGCCATAGGCAGTTGTCCTCCATACATGAAAACAGCCAGACAGGGAAGGTCGGCAACGAAGTCCGGCAACGGGCTTCAAAAAACCTTGGAACGAATCCTTGTCTGGCGGTTGGGTTATTTTATACTTTTTCTTTTATTTTTCTGTTGCTTTGGTTGTTAAAGGGGAGAAAAGCCCGTAGTTACGGGATTTTCCCCGGCAACCGGCTCGGCAACGGGGTAGCAACGAAGTGTGCAACGGGCTGTCATTCGCCGGATTTTTTCAGAATGGAAGCTCCATCTGCTCCGGCACTGGCGTAAATCCCTCTGGGGTTTTTCCGCTCCCGTTGCTGGTGTCCGTTGCCGATTGCTCCCGTTCCCATCCTTTTTGTCTGCCATACCCGGCAAACATCCGGGGGTTGGAGAAATAATTCCAGCCGGTGACGCACTGGTTCATTATCTCGTTGATTTCCCGGATTTCCCATTGTTTCGGCTCGTCAAAATCATGGTTCAGGGCTTCTTTGTAAAGCTGCTTGGAGCAGACGGTATCGCCGGGGTAGCTGTCAAGGAAAGCCTGTATCATCCCGG
>CAQBGY010000790.1 GCA_948759685.1 uncultured Eubacterium sp. | reverse complement strand
TATGTGCTCCAGATTGACCTTGCCCCCGTCCGGGAGCTGGTGTCCCTCCAGCGAGATTACTCCGCCTTGTAGGGTCCTCTGTCCGATTTGCTGAAACAGCTCGCTGATGGAGCTGTGATTTGCTGGAGACATTTTGTCCCAAAGGCGGGAGGATGGACAACAGCAAAAGAATGTGCTATACTTGTGCTCATACTTTTGAATATCTATGAAATTTTTGAACGACCTATCACAAAACAGTATAATAATATGTGGTGGGTTTGGGTAGAGAACTATGGATGACAAAATATATCCTATCGGGATATTTATGCATTCCACAATATTTTATTAAATCATCCCATATATCATGCACTATCTGCTTATTTCTGCAACTTTCCTTCAAATATCTCCACTCTATATCCCGTTCCTTAGCATAGCTGGAAAATTGATCTATCGCCGTTAAAAACCTCTGAATCGCTTCAATAGATGTTGCCCTTTTGTTTGTTTCAAAATAATATTTGCATGCCTGTTCCACATCTATCTTTGTAAGATTTGCAGATAGGTCAGCAAGTGAATACAACTTTAATTCTTGATTACAATACTCCAAAAACTCTTATAACATGCCTGATAATCAGCCCTCTCGCCTTTTATCGTTTTATAATAATCATCTAATGCATTTTTTAATACTGCGCTCATTAGCCTTCTCCGCCTTATACACATCTTTTTAATGTAAAGTATCGCCTGACTCTAAAATTATATAATTACCTCATCTATTCTACAAAAGCTAAGCAAATCCTTTATCTAACAAAATCAAATTGGTAAACTATTTCGACACACAACGCCCCATACCCACCGCAGCATTTCGGATAAAACCGACTGCCTGCAGAGCGTGAACTCACTTAGCGAAGTCTTTTCGAGCTTGGCGATTTCCTTCACCCTTCCCGTCATGCCGACGCAGTCGGCACAAACAATAAGTGAGAAGAATGCCTGCACTTGGCATTCTTCTCACTTATTGTTTGTGATACTTAGAATTTCTTAGATGACGTATTTGGGCGTCTTAGATTTTCATCTCACAATTGTATCGGGCCAAAAACTGTTTTGTCCTTTCCTCGCGGGGATTCTCAATGACCTGCAAAGGATCGCCCGCTTCCACAATCACACCGCCGTCCATAAAAATTATATGATCTGCCACATCTCTGGCAAAGGCCATTTCATGGGTCACAATAATCATGGTGGTGCTCTGCTCCGCCAGACCGCGGATGACCTTTAATACTTCTCCCGTCAGCTCGGGATCCAACGCTGAGGTAGGTTCGTCAAAGCACAAAATATCAGGCTGTAACGCCAAGGCTCTGGCAATCGCCACTCTCTGCTGCTGTCCCCCCGAAAGCTGGTGGGGATAATGCCCCATCCTTTCCCTCAATCCCATTTGATCCAGCAGCTCCGCTCCGTGCTTCTTTATTTCCTCTTGAATTTCCTTTTTATTTTGTTTATAGTCCTCCCTCTCCCTTGCCAGCATATCCTCCGCCAGCATCACATTTTCCAGAGCCGTGTATTGGGGAAACAGATGAAAGGACTGGAAAACCATGCCAAAGTGCAGACGCTTCTTCCGAAGCTCCTTTTCTTTTCCTGCCCGAGGCCGTGAGGCATCAAACAATACTTCCCCCTTTACGGAAATAGTTCCCTGATCCGGCGTCTCCAGAAAATTCAGGCACCGCAGCAGCGTAGTCTTGCCGGAGCCGGAAGAGCCGATAATAGCAAGCGCCTTTCCCTCTTCCAGAGAAAATCCCACGTCTTCTAAAACTTTAGTATTCCCGAAACGTTTTCCGATATGATTTACTTCCAAGATCGCCATACGGTCTCCTCCTAATGCAATCGCCTTTTACGGTACTTTATATGTCCGAATACCTATCTGAAATACGACAACTTCTTTTCGATATAATTAAACAACAATGTAAGAATACCTACAAATATCAGGTAAAACACACCTGTGTAAAACAGCGGCCATGTGATACCCGCAGACTTCATAAATGAGTAGCCTGCAAAAGTAAGCTCATACGCCGCAATTATTCTGGCAAGGGAAGTATCCTTTACCAGTGTGATCACCTCGTTTGACAAGGGCGGCACTACCCGCTTTATCATCTGAAGCAGCGTAATCTTAAAAAATATCTGGCTTCTCGTCATGCCCAGTACCTGTCCTGCCTCCCGCTGTCCTACAGGCACCCCTTCAATACCGCCCCGGAAAATAACGGAAAAATAACAGGCATAATTTAAGGAAAAGGCTACCACTGTGGCGGTAATACGGCCCGCCTCATTCCCTTTCCAGATATTTTGCCCCAGCCAAAGCCCCGGACCATAAAATATGATAATCAGCTGCAGCATCAGCGGCGTTCCCCGGATCACCCAGATTAACACCTGCAGCAAAAATCTCAGCGGCTTCCATTTGTTCATCGTTCCCAGAGCCAGAAGCAATCCCAACGGCAGCGCAAATAATAATGTAAATATGAAAATTTGAAAAGTAGTGGCAAGACCGTTTAATAATTCCAATGTTACTGTCCAGAACATGCTTTTCTCCCGTTCGTTGTGAAAATCTCCAAACTTCCAGTCATGCCGCCATCGGCGGCACAAACAATCAATAAGTCGGTGCAAATCTGGAAGAATCGCATCAGCG
>CAQBGY010000789.1 GCA_948759685.1 uncultured Eubacterium sp. | reverse complement strand
AAGCGGGCAGGTGGACAATGCTCTGCTGTGCGAATTGGCGGCGCACCCGGATTTTGTAAAACTACTGGCCGACATACAGATTTTTGTAGAGGGCATCGCCGCCATGCAGGTGCAGAATTTGAACGCATGGGTAGATGTGGCGAGGACTGAAATTGTGGAGAAATACCAGCCGAGGGAACATGACCAGACCGCCTATCTTCTGCAAGCTGCCCACATAGACGAGGGCGACTATTTCAGCAGCCGGGTACATAAGGACATTGACATCATCATGGAGGATATGCGGCAAGCCCACCGGGGCCGGAGCGACAGCGCACCAAAGAAATCTGTGATAGAAGAAATGAAACAAGATTTAGAGGAAGTTGCCAGCTTTAAGGGAAGCCGTCTTGAACAATGGCTCTTAATCTACTGCAAGCAAAATCATCTTCCCTATAACCGGCTGACGGAGGAGGAAAAGCAGTGGTTGATACGGATAGGTTCTAAATCGGATTTCTTGAAATCGCATACAACGCAGAGAGGGAAAAAACGAAAGTAGAAAACATATTGGAGGGTACATCATGTCATTTCAAACACCACTGACAATTAACGAGGTCATAGCAAAAATTCATACCAAAAAATATTTATTACCATCCATTCAGCGTGAATTTGTATGGGATACGAATCAAATTATAATGCTGTTCGATAGCCTTATGCGGGATTATCCCATCAACGCATTTCTCTTTTGGGAGGTAGGGAAAGAGAATCTAAATGAATTTATGTTCTATGAATTTTTGCGTGATTACCACCAAATGAAGAATTATCACAACGAAAAAGCAGATTTGAAAGGCAATGAGAGTATAATTGCTGTGTTGGATGGGCAGCAGCGACTAACTTCGTTATATATCGGATTAAAGGGGTCATATGCGTATAAGTTATCTTATAAACGGTGGGATAATCCAAATGCGTATCCTGTGCGAAAGTTATATTTAAATTTGTTACAACGCTCTGAAGATAGCGAATGCGAATATGAATTTAATTTTTTGACCCCAGAAGAGGCCAACCAAAATGATAATACACATTATTGGTTTATGGTTGGTAATATTCTGGATATGAAAAGCCTTTCTGATGTTATGAAATATTGGTCAAAAAATATTGTCTATGGGAATCATTCAAGTGAACAATGTGACTTTGCAAATGAAACATTGTCAAAGTTATACGAAGTCATTCATGTTTCACCTACAATTTGCTATTATTTAGAAGATAGTGCCGAATTGGATAAGGTGTTGAATATTTTTATCCGAGTGAATAGCGGAGGAACCACATTGAGTTACTCGGACTTGCTACTTTCTTTTGCAACAGCCCAATGGGACAAGTTAGACGCAAGAAAGGTAATATATGATTTTGTTGATGAAATAAACGAGATGGGTGATGGATTCAACATCACAAAAGATTTTGTTTTGAAATCCTGCTTAGTGCTTTGTGATTTTGATGATATTTCATTCAAAGTAGACAATTTTAACCGAACCAATATGCTGAAAATTCAAGATGAATGGGAGAACATCACAAAAGCGATACGAAGCGCAGTAGCATTGGTTGCAAGTTTTGGGTTTAATCGTGAGAATATCACTTCTAATAATTTATTTATTCCGATAGCTTATTACTTAAAGCAAATTGGGCTTCCTGACAACTTTGATAGCAGTTCCTCTACGCTGACTGAACGTATTGAAATCAAGAAATGGTTTATATGCTCTTTATTGAAAAGAGTTTTTAGTTTTATGCCAGATGGGGCGTTGAAGCCCATAAGAGAAATTATACGCAGTCATTCTATGGATAGGCATTTCCCATTAAATGAAATTAAAGAACGCTTCAAAGGTACAAACCGTTCCTTAATTTTTACAGATGATGATATTAGTAATCTGCTGTGGGCAAAATATGGACAGGGAATAACTGTTGTAATAATGTCGGTTTTGTATCCATGGGCAGATATGAAAAATCACTTTCATATCGACCATATGTACCCTAAATCGAAATTCACCCGCAAACAGTTGAAAAAGCATGGGCTGACCGATGAAGAAATTGAATTTGCATTAAAGAATTATAACTATTTGGGAAATTTGCAGCTATTAGAGGCAATTCCAAATATCGAAAAAAGCAACTGCGATTTTGATACATGGTTACATAGCACGATACCCATGGAATCTTTGCAAGACTACAAGTTAAAACATCTAATTCCCACTGATATGGACTTGACCTATACAAATTTCCAAAAGTTCTTATCTGAAAGAGAGGATTTAATTGTTGACAAACTAAAACAAGAACTTATGTAATTTGTGGGAATTAGCAAAGCCAGCCGAGCCAGTCAACGGTCAAGATGAACGGCGCTTTCAGCGCCGCCGTTGACAGCCTCGTCCGTCTTTGCTGATGGGTAATCAAGGCGGGAAAGCCCTAAAATGGCTTTCCCGCCCATTTCAATTTTGAGAAAAGAACAGCCCCTAAAACAAATAAGTGTGGCCACACGTATAGTCACGGTGTCCAGAGGTATGGGACATTTTGTCCCATAGGCTGGGGACGGTGGACGGAGGCTTTCATATACGCCCTGTCTGCTGCTGAAATCAGCCCTTTGTTTCCGGCTTCCCAGCCCCAAACAAAGCCCTGTTTTCCTGCCGCT
>CAQBGY010000788.1 GCA_948759685.1 uncultured Eubacterium sp. | reverse complement strand
GTTTAATTGTTAAACTTATATAAACCGTCCACAATTTTTAGTGGACACACATGCACTCGATTATGAAAAGACACACTACTGATGGATGTATCATCTATTCTCATAATAAGTAAAGTAGAGCTATCTTTTATTGACGATTTGTAAATTTTTACTCCGCGAACAGATTCTAACCCACTTTTTAAGCTACGATATAATTCCAATTTGTCAGAATTCAACGTATCCCAAAGCTGTTCACGACATGGCATTTCAAACAATTCTATATAAAAACATCCATTCGAGTTCTCAAGTTGGTTGATTGCATCTTCTTCGGAAAAATTCAACTTATCGGCAGACGTATATAAAGTAATGCTCTCTACAGCTCCTAATTCACATCTCCAATCTGATGGAGCAAATTCCATCTGTTGGGTCTTTTTGTTAAGTTTAAGGATTGGTTCGTCTTCAACATGAATTTCGATATCATGCTTTAACTCAACTATTGATTGAGGTGTAACCTCAAATATCATTTCACCACGATGTGCACCACCAATCAATTTGCATTGATTTTGAGGAGTAAACAGTTTTCCCGTTGGGCGATGGCTTTTTGCCAAAGCCTTATGTATCATCCTTACTTTGATGTAATTAACCTTAGAATACGGGTTTTCATTTTGAGCTACTGCAATATCATCTAATTGAGAAATGATATTACGTTTATGTTCTAAAAATAACTCATTATTATTTGCGTAAAAATCTTTATTCCCCATAGGGGTACGCTGTTGTGGAATCAGAGTAATGTAAGATTCACTATTTAGCACTACTTGAACTGGACCTTTTGCCATATTTAGACGTTTTTAAATTTTGATATTTGTTTACTTAGAGATGAAGGGGTTATATTAAGGATAGATGCAATGTCTTTTTTCTTTAAATCAGCATCCGACCCCGTCAGTATTTCATATAAGGCTTCATTGGGGCCATCTAACGCATCTTTCACATTCCGACTAATACGTCCTGTATTAAGTAATATATAACGCCTCATCAATGAAATAAGATTTTCATGCCTATATTCATTGATAATTTTCATCCGTTTAAGCCAATTAACCCATTTTTCCACATCAGCACCTGTCGCTCCATTAAGGCACCATGACATGAATTTTAATTCAGATTCAGAAAATTCTAATGGAGGTAAAAAGGCATTAAGCAATTCCTGAATAACCTTATTTGAAGGTTTTGGTATATCTATCTGAACATCAAAGCGTCGCCATATTGCAGGATCTAGTAACTGTTCATGATTTGTTATACCAATTGTGAAACCTATAGAATCCCTTTCATCAAGACATTGCAACAAAGAGTTCACAATACGTTTAACTTCTCCAACTTCTTGGGGGTCATTACGAAGTTTCGCTATTGCATCAAATTCATCCAATAGTAGAACACAATTATATCTATTGGCAAACTTAAACAAGTTTCCGATATTGCGAGCACTAGTTCCCAAAAATGAAGATACAATACTTTCTAATTTTGCCAATACCATAGGTAGCTGTATTTCTTTAGCCATCCATTTTGCAAGATGGGTTTTCCCCGTACCCGGTGCTCCATATATTAAGCATGAACGAGATGGTGTAGCATTCATTTCTAAAAGAACACCATAATTTTTCCATTCAATTACAACCGATTCCACCGCATCTTTGATTTTTTCATCAAAGAAAGGCTCTGAAATAACAGTATCAGAAGGGAATATCACTTCTAAAATAGGAGCAGACGTTTCTTTGTCAACAGGTATAGGAGTAGAAGGCAAAAGATTCTCTCCCCCCAAAGCCTGCGATATGGCTAACCGGGAAGGTAAGATATTTTGTTTCTTTTCTGCATTAGACAAAATGGACTTTAATGCTGCTGCCGCTTTATCATCTCCAGAATGTTTGTACACATCACATAGTCGTTCTATTTGATGTAAAACAAGTTCTCGGTCACCCGCAATGGCTGAGCGACATAATGATTGAATTATACTAAATATTTGGGCCATTATGTATTCGTTTAAATTAGTTTCCGCAAAGATAGAAATAATTTCCCGAATCCCAAAATTTATTTCCAAAAACAAGAAAATTATTTCCTTCTTCTTTTATTGCCAGCAAAAACCACTTGATTAGATATTAAAGAACAACACGAACATATCTGAACGTGAATCTGCAAGATTAGGATAATTTGAGATACGTCGTCTTGTTGTTATGCTAATATTGCACAATGTTCTTCTGGATTTACAACGATGGTCACAATATAAATATAGAAATACGGCTGATTATAGAATTTTTTCACTACCTACTATTTGGAAACCTTCACGCAACCTTGTGCAGAACACAGCAAGTTATTGGTGGAGCAATCGGAGGAGATTACAGTTGAGTTGCCTTTAAAAGCCAATGATATTCAGCCACTTGGATTTTTATTGCGATTTCTGGTGGTTACAAAAGAATATTTGGAACATGTCGTGACCAAACTGACATTTTTCGTTGGCCTTGCTTTTCGCAATGGTATGAAGAAGCGGATATTACATGCCTTGAAACAGGCTAATGGCAATTGGATTGTAGTTGCCGAACTGCTTGGAATAGGCCGAACTATATTATATCATTAGTGTCCACTAAAAAATCATAAAAGTTCTTTGAAAATATTGAAAGTT
>CAQBGY010000787.1 GCA_948759685.1 uncultured Eubacterium sp. | reverse complement strand
CCGAATGGGCTTGATACTTATGCAATTGGTGGAGAAGTCAGTGGTTCGCTATTAGGATTTAGAGGTAGTGTTGATGTTGGCATTGTTGTTGATGACCATTTCAATGTAGGCTTCTTTGTAACAGGAGCATTAGGAGGGGGAACGCCTAGCGATATTGTTTTTGAGTTTACAAGATTGTTGGATTTAGCCAGCGCTGGCGTAAGTGGCATCTTTTCCTATACTAATGCAGATACTATTAAGGATATTGCAGGTAAAGGAACCTCTGTTGGTGGATCTATAAATATAGGTGAGCCAATAGGTGCATCTGTTGGTTTTGAAATTACAACAGGGTATAATAAAAATGGGCCTCCGGTATATGGCTTTACTGTATCGCTTGGTGCAGAGGCAAAGCTTCCTTTTGAAATGCATGGAGTGGCTACAGAAACTTGGGTTTTCACCTATGATGATATTAGTCAGACCGTTGGAAAATTTGTTTATGATCATGTAACCTCCTATTTTGTCAAAATAATATGTGAAAAGCAAAGGGAGAGAATTGAAAAGATCATTTGGGAAAAACTATGGGGGTAATTTTATGGGAAGTGAAAAAAAACACTCCTCTGTAAAAAAGTATTGGATTATTCTTGCGCTTTGGTTTTTCTTACCTATGTTCATCAAAAACATATTGAAAATCCAAATGCCATCCTCTACTCTCATGTTTGGATTTGTACCACCATATTGGCTATTTGTTATGGCAACCTTTGCCTATGAGAGATATGTCATAATGTCTTACTTGAAAAAAAAATATCCTCTTGAAGTGAAAGAGAGAAAAGGAAAGGCTGTTTTTTCTGAGGGGAAAAAGTTGGATTTTAATTTCCTCATGTCGTTTTCGCCTCCGAATGATAGTGAATGGAAAGCCATCCAATCAAATTTTAAGGAATACATGAATTTCGTTTCTGTTTCATTTATTGCAGTTATATGTTTTGGTTTTATTTATGGATTACTTAATGGAAGGTGATAAAAGTTTCTATTAAAAAACTAACGGCACTGTTTACTCCTTTGCATTAACAGCAAGGCGGTGGTTTGAAATTTACAGTGGTAAAACCGCCGCCTTGCTAAAAACCATTTTATTTATGTCTACAATGCCCAAAACTGCCCGGAAAGCGACACGCTCACCAGCACAGTGACCAACCGATACATCTACACCGTCTGGGGCGAGCGGATGGAGCAGTTTACCGAACGGGGGAACTGGGACCGCCTGCTCTATGTCCACGAGGACATCATGGGGAATACCCGGTACTACACCAAGGACAACGGGCAATCCTTCGCCGAGTTGGAGTATGATGTTTGGGGGGCTGTGACCAGTCCCAGCAAGCTGACGAACAACGACAACGGGAATTTTGCAGCGGCTGTCTTTACCGGGCATCCCTACGATACGGTGCTGGACATCTACTTTGCCGAGGCGCGGTTCTATGATGCGAAGTATAGGCAGTGGATGGCCAGCGACCCAATCAAGGAAAGTCTCAATTGGTATTGGTACGCCAATAGCAATCCTGCGACTTATTGGGATTATAATGGGTTGTTTTTGGTTGCAATCAACGAACATAACGATGTGATTGATGGAACAGAATTAAAGCGAGGCGCGATTTCGAATGATGTTATAGAAGCACGAAAAGCACTTGTAAAGGCAGATACTGATGGAAGCTACATGATTGCTTATCAAGAGAATCCAAATTTAGCTGGAATTTTTGATTATGATATGGAGAAGGCTGTACGTAGATTCCAAGAAGATAACAATTTGCCTGCTACAGGGACAATAGATGCTTTTACTTGGTTGAGATTAGGGCTGGACTACAACACAACACTACAAGAAGAATTTGGTCTGTCACACTTCGTTGATCCTGATAATATATTCCTTCCTACTCCCACGATTAATGTTGGAATTCGGGAAAATGAACATGGGCGAGAGGAGATCGTAATCCAATATTTCCCTGTGTTTTATATTCAAGAGTCGTACTTATACACATTAATTGACGAATCTGGACAGGAGCGAACAAAATATCTCCGCCGTCCGGTGGATGAAAAAACCTATAAGGATTCTGTTAATACATTTTATAAATCGATAAAGGAGAAATGGGCAAATCTGAAGGTCAATATCCAAGGGATTGAGGCAGATGTTGTTCTTGAAATGGATGAGTCGATGCGAAAAGGAACTACATTTAACCATAATGTCCATATTGTTTTCCAAGATGTAGATGGTCAAAATGTTGTATGGGATTCTTTTCTGTGGAGAAAGCACAAAGAGTTGGAAATCAATCTCAGGCCATCAAGCCTCAGTAAACTTGAAGAAGCAGCGAGACATGAGTTCGGCCATGTAGTAGAAAATTTCGATGCCTATGGGTACAACCAAAATGATGTTGGAAAATTCCTCTTTAAGGGATTAGAACACAATCCTGATGGATCCCATGTGCTTGATTCGGTCAGCGGGAACAATATTATGGATTTTTTAAGTCCCGATGCCAAAGTTGAAGACATTAATATTGAAATGATGCTTTATGCATTTTTGGAAAACAGGCTGCAACCCTTTTATCCCTCCATAGTAGGGGGTACTTCCCAGGCGTTCTATCATTAATTTGTGTGGAACAGGGGCGGTACGATTATGTATCGCC
>CAQBGY010000786.1 GCA_948759685.1 uncultured Eubacterium sp. | reverse complement strand
TTCAGACGGGCATACAATTCCGTCCTCATTCAGTATAGCCGCAATACGGATTTTCCCATATCCCTCTATATAGAGTTGGAAGATTTTGCGGATAACTCCGGCAGCGTATTCATCAATAACCAACTTGCTTTTATCAGCAGGAGATTTCTTATATCCATAGGAAGCAAACGCCCCTATAAATTCCCCTGCCCTTTGTTTGGTTTTCATGGAAGCATGGACTTTTTTTGAAATGTCCCTTGCATACTGCTCGTTAAAGATATTCTTTATTGGCAGCAGCATATCATAAGCCTGCTTCATACTGTCAATATTATCCGTAATGGAAATGAAACGCACTTCGTGATCCGGGAAATAGCGTTCCAAATATTTTCCTGTGTCAATGTAATCACGTCCGAACCGCGAAAGGTCTTTCACAATGACACAATTCACTTTTCCGGCTTCTATGTCTGCAATCATTCTCTTAAATGACGGACGGTTAAAATTTGTTCCCGTAGAGCCGTCATCTATGTAGGTGTCATACAAAACAAAGTCGTCCTTGTCTTTTAAGTAATCTGTAATCAGTTTCCTCTGATTTCCAATACTGTCACTCTCTGCCTTATCGCCGTCCTCTCTTGATAACCTAATATATTCAGCCACGTTGAAAAGTATATGTTTTCTCATAATTTTTTACCTTTCAACCGCTTCCCTTGATCGTATTTTACTACAAAGAAGCGAATTTTCTATTGCTTTTTCACGGTGAAACAACATCTTTTTCAGCTTGTTCTTTTACATGGGTCTGAATAATACGGTTTACAAGCTCTGCGACAGTGATCTTGGCTAAAAATTCTCTTTCAATGGTATAGCGTGTAGTTTCCTGCTTGTCATTTTTCAATCGGCTGTCCCTCCTGCATATAATCAGTTCAAACAATGTTCTACAACCTGCTCATAACAGCATATTAGATACAGCTTATCCAATATGCTAAATTGTTTTTGGATAAAATGAGCGAAGTCTACGCCGTCATTGATAGCAATGAAACGGGTGCCAACAAGTTTCTAAGAAGCTACTATGGGTGAGTGAAAGAATATCTTGCATCTCTTCCAGAATCCTAATTATCCACTACAATTTTCAGACCAGCACTGGCGATTTTTAAAAATGCCAAAAATGGGAGCAAAAAAACAGGAAATTTTTTGTCAATTTCCTGTCTTGGTGTGCCATTCTATATAGCGGCGGCTATTCAGTTTTTAACTGGCAAGCGATAATGATTGGGGCTGTTGCTCTTTATTCTGTGCCATTCGTATCTGTAAATCATTTGTAAAAGAATTATCTTGCTGCGTCTGATGCACCATAAGCAAAACTTACAATTGTAGCATTGCTGTATTTCTCAAATGCGGCATAATAATCTTCTTCTGAAATTGTTTTTGTTTCATTCTCCTTTGTCATGGTATAAGCAGCGTTTCCGTTTTCATCAAATTGTTCGTTAATTACTTCTGCCAACTTAAGTGTACCGGATTTCTCAACCTCAAAACGCTGCATAGCGTGACCGGAAGCCGTATAGATGCCTGTTTCATCATAGGATATAGGATATGCTGTTCCCATACTCTCTATCGATCCTATGTTTTTAACTTCTTTGTCTACCAAATAATACACATCACAATCAAGTGCCGCCTGTTTTCCTGTACCTTCATCATACACCTGTGATGTAACAAGTAAAACCGGCAAAGGGGCATTCGTATCAATCGTTACAAAAAGCTCATTGTCCTCCAATCCTCCAATGGTTTCCCCGTAAATGTCAGCGTTATCTTTACTTTCTTTCCCACACGCACATAGCGAAAAGATGAGCACACATAAAACGAAACATGAAACAACCTTTTTTGTCTTATACATATTTTTCAGTATCCTTTTTTTCTATTTTCAATGACATAACTTACAAACAGTACCAGTCCGATCGCACCGGTAATCATAGACGGAATCATTAATCGCATATAATCAACGGGAGCGTCAGTATATTGCCCTGTTGCAATATATCGGTACAGCATATACTGGGTACTGAGCGTTGTGCTTTGTAACGCAATCACATAGGCAAAATTTAATACGCTGACCATAACAAAAATCAATCCGCCAATGAGTAACAGCGTCATTTTTCTGTTATGAAGATTTATTTTCATCAAATCTTCTAAAGTGATCTGTTCATCATTTCTGTTTGTCACACTTGTTTCCGCCTCCTTAAGCAAATCATCTAATGACACATGAAAAATCCTGCTTATTTTAACGATACTTTCTAAATCGGGAGAGGTGCTGTCTGACTCCCATTTGGAAATTGTCTGTCTGGACACGTCAATTTTCTCAGCTAATTGTTCCTGTGTCATTCCTGAAAGTTTTCTTAATTGGTTGAGTTTATTTCCAATTTTCATTTTCGTTGTCCTCCTATCGTGATTCTAAATGATTTTAGTTATTTTTTCTATCAACATATCTTTACATTTGCGCTCAATATGGCGACATTAGGGAAAAAACCGCAATTATCTCCGTTTCAGATTTAACCCATTCCAGAGATTTTCAAATTATAACATTTATTTTTGGTTTTTCCATTTCGATTTGGAAATGCGGGATTTATACCAGAATAGTGTGGTGCTGGCGGTCTATCTCTTGTTTTTGGTTGCTTGCTTCTTTACC
>CAQBGY010000785.1 GCA_948759685.1 uncultured Eubacterium sp. | reverse complement strand
TAAAAAAAGAGAATAAGAATGAACGATATAGCAATCCGGTTTGACCATGTGGGCAAACTCTACAAACTCGGTCTGGTCGGCACCGGCACACTGAGCCACGACCTCAACCGCTGGTGGAAAACGACCATTCTCCGCCAGGAAGACCCCTATCTGAAGATAGGCGAAACCAACGACCGCAGCAAGAAAGGCGCGTCGGAATATGTCTGGGCGTTGAAAGACATCACCTTCGATGTGCATCAAGGCGATGTAGTAGGCATTATCGGAAAAAACGGTGCCGGGAAGTCCACCTTGTTGAAACTTCTGTCGCGTGTCACCTCCCCTACCACCGGAGCCATCCGTGCCCGTGGCCGCATTGCCTCTCTCTTGGAAGTCGGTACCGGTTTCCATCCGGAACTGACCGGCCGTGAGAACATCTACATGAACGGCTCCATCATGGGCATGACTCGCCACGAAATCTCCCACAAGTTGGACGAGATAGTCGACTTTGCCGGTGTGGAACGCTATGTAGATACCCCCGTAAAACGCTATTCCAGCGGCATGACCGTCCGTCTGGGCTTTGCCGTAGCCGCTTTTCTGGAACCGGAAATACTGGTAGTAGATGAGGTACTTGCCGTAGGTGATGCCGAATTCCAGAAGAAAGCTATCGGCAAGATGCAGGACGTGTCGAAAGGCGAAGGGAGGACGGTGTTGTTTGTGAGTCATAATATGGGTAGTATGCAACGGCTATGTTCACGTGGAGTATTATTGGAAAATGGGAAGGTTAAATATATGGGAAGCATATCCGATACCATCCGTACTTATCAAAGTGATGAAATCATTCAAAACTCATTTGAAGGAACTGACGGAAACAAACAAATACTCTATTTGAAAAAAGCCTCTGTTTCATCCAGCGATGGAAACATATTCTACAATTCTTCTACTATTAAAATAGAATTTGAAATATGCGTAAAGAAACATATTCCTTCTTTGGTTATTGGATTTAATCTATATAGCATCTTCCAATACCCACTGGCACGAGCCGACTACAATGATGAGAACAAAAAGACATCGCTAGAACCGGGAAGTTACCACTTTACTTTCGAGATTCCTCCTTACACCCTATCCAATGGAGAATATAAAATTGTTTTTGATGTGGCGGAAAGAAATGTAAAGTGCTACACAACAAAAAAGTCGCAATTGACATTCAATGTACTTCAAGGGGAAGATTGCTTCGGTAATGTATTTGCAGAAGATATTCCCATTAAGTCTTCTCTTATCAGAGAAAATTGGTTGAAAGAAATTAAAACATATTAAATCAGCATGAAATTATCTGTCGCACTTTGCACCTATTAATGATGAAAAATATATCAAAAAACAATTAGAATTTATTCTAAATCAAACATTACCTATAGATGAAATAATTATTTGCGATGATCGATCTCAAGATAACACTATACAACTAATTAAAGAATTAAAGATACGACAAAAAAATCATTCTTTCAGTTATGAACGTTCATTTATTAATCGTTTTTCAACTAATAGAAAGATAAAAAAGTCACAATATCCTAATTCACAATATAGTATTTTTCATGTCGCTGAGTTTTTATAATAAATGGAATAAACTTCAACCATCTATACTTTTGGGAGATTGGACATATGAATTCATAATTAAGGAAAGATTAAAAAGGAAACCATATTGAAGATACAAATTTCTCACACTTATTTCAAATTATAAAAAATGACAAAAGATCTCGTATCGATTGGAATACCTGCATACAAAGCTACATATTTAAAAGAAGCCATTGACTCTGTTTTAAATCAAACTTACACAAAGTTCGAACTGATCATAGTCAATGACAAATCTCCTGAGAACATAGAGGAAATTATTTCTACATATAACGACAAACGTATCAGATACTATAAAAATGAGGACAATTTAGGGAAAACCTCCATTGTCCTAAATTGGAACAAATGTCTTTCCTATGCTAATGGTGATTTTTTTGTACTACTATGCGATGATGACATTATGCTACCGAATTTCATTGCAACGATGCTTGGTTTAGTTAAAAGCCATCCACAATGCAATGTCTTTAAAACAAGAACGCTCCTTATTGACAGTAAAACCAATACAAACATAGGAAAATCTCCCTTGTTTCCTAAATATGAAACATTTGCTGATTTCCTTTCAAATACTATTATTGGAAAAAGAAAACATACAATATCGGAATTTTTTTATAGGACACAACATATTCAACAATTAGGAGGGTATCAAATTTATCCGGCAGGTTATTATGCTGATGATGCTTCCATCTTACTTTTCTGCAACAACAATGGAATTGCATCAACAGAAGAAAGCCTAATAGTTTATAGGAAAAGTGAAAATAACATTTCTTCAAGCTCATGTTGGAATGTAGAAAAATCCAAAGCTGCTTTAAAGTATTATCAATGGATTATTGATGAATTCCCCATGAAACAACAAGATGAGCAAATAATACAACAAAGACTTGATTTTGATTTGTATACTTATTTTTCAGCAGCATTAAATATTCATCAATCTATCCAAATATTAAATTGTATTCCAGTCAACATTTGGAATTGGAAAAAGAAATTATTATGTCTTTACAAGTTCATATTAAATTCTTATGCAAAGCAAATTAAATAATCTTCTT
>CAQBGY010000784.1 GCA_948759685.1 uncultured Eubacterium sp. | reverse complement strand
TGGAGCAGATGTAAGAGTTGGAAATTGCAAATATCTGCTTAATCAGCAGACACTATATAAGATTGCCGGGAACAGTTCAGGAGTGTCCGGGACGTTGTGTTTGTGCTGAAATTGCTGACGATATTAGGGACAAGAGCCTGTTGGCTACATGGATTTGCAGCAAAAATTATGACAGGAAAGATGATTGCAGGGCGTTGTGTGCGGTTAAGATGAAAAACCTCACTGGTACAGATGTGAAGGTTTGCGATTGCTGTACTGTATATGACAATGTTGGCTCAATGCCTTTGGAATTAAAAAGGGATACACTTATAGCCTTAGAGCAGAAAATATCAAGAGGAGCAAAAAAATGTATGAGTTGATAAAAGTAGGGGAGCAAAGTTATTATATTGAATCTCCGGCAAGGATAGGTGTCTATATGGAAAATGAAACAGAGGCATATCTTATTGACAGTGGTAATGACAAGGACGCTGGAAGGAAAATCAGACAGATTTTAGAAACAAATGGCTGGACATTAAAAGCTATTATAAACACACACTCCAATGCAGATCATATCGGTGGAAATCAGTATTTGCAAAAACAGACAGGTTGTAAAGTGTTTAGTAGGCAACTTTTACACAATATCCTGTTTTAGAACCTGCCTTTTTGTTCGGTGGGTATCCGCTTAAAGAATTGCAGCATAAATTTCTTATGGCAAAACCAAGTGAAGTTACGGAAATTTCCGCTGCTGATTTTCCCCAAAGTTTGTCTGTGATTGATTTGCCGGGACATTTTTTTGATATGATAGGAATCAAGACTCAAGACGGGGTAGCCTTTATAGCAGATTGCTTAAATAGTAAGGAAACATTGGATAAATACAAATTTACGTTCATATATGATGTAGAGGCATATCTGCATACTTTGGAACAGGTAGGAAAGATGCAGGCAAAAATGTTAGTTCCGGCTCATGCAAAGCCAACAGAGGATATTCAGCAGTTGGTGCAATATCAATGATTTTAACTGTAGGAGTTATCGCAGGAAGTTCAGTAACAGCATTGGCAGCTAACAATGTCGCAACTGCGGATAAATTTGAGGATTCAACGGCAGTTGTGGAGAGCAAGGACGAAAGCCGGGCTGTTTCTTTGTCGGATGAAGAATTTATTACTGTCAGTGATGAGTTCAGAGCATTAGTCCAGGAAGGAAAAGTCGATCCAATATCGGCAGCTACTGTTGGGGCTGGTAATACTGTTACTACGGTGGATCAGGACGGTGTGGCAGAAGAACTAAATTTGGAAATTTCCACCTATGGATACTGTGATTATTCAACAAAAGATGTGTATATATATGTTCATAAGAAGAGCGGTTCATCATGCCACTATGAAAAGTGGAATGGAGTTAAGTGTACAAAGTGCGGCACATCATGGAAAATGGATATGTTGAGCGACACTTATTATCCGAACTGCCCTCATTGAGTTGAGACATAACTCACAAAAAATCAATAATAAAAGGGAGCGGACAACAGATTTTATCTGGCGTCTGGTCCTTTTTGTGTTTTATATCTCATAGTCTAAGTGGCACATATCAGCTATAAATAGCGGATACTGGCACTCTGAAAACAATCCCCTTTCAGTTATGATAGTTGCAGGCTTGAAAAAGCCAAAACAATTCAATAGGACACGCATACACCTGATTTTATTTTCGCTTTTTTATCCGTCCATGCTTATATGGGGATAAAGGGGTGGCAGAATCCCATTTCGTGCGAAGATGTGCCTGCAATGGATAACATTGTTGCCCGTGAAGGTAAAAAACGTAAGTTTTTAAGAGCAGAGGATTGTGCCTACTGGCATGGCAGTCAGAGATAATGAGATAAAACAGCGCCGGAATTTCAGCGAAAAGCATTTTCCGGGAGTGGCTGCCTGTGGATTCCGTCTGGTTGGGCATGATGGAGGCGCAGCGTGGGATATAAGCCGTCCCAGTGTATGTTACCCGGTTCGGGGACCAGCGAGAGCAATATCTGATATTTTCAGATTGGACAGAGGGGTAATGTGGCGGAAACGCCACGTTATCCTCTGATACAGGCAAGCCTTGCAGTTATCAGGTAACAGCAGACAAGGCTTTCCTGTATGAGAGGATAATGCCGGCAAAAACTTCTCTTTTGTTTCAGTCAATGAAAATATGAGAAAGTATAGGTGATTATCATGTGCAGTAATGTGAAAAGTTTTGAGGTCGGCTTGCTTGTTCATCCGGCAGTCATGTTTATGAACTCCAACAAGTCAGAGAGCAATATCCGCCAGATCATTCAGCAGAACCGTCAGAAGTGCAGCTTGGCAGGCATAGCGCTGATGAATGAAACGATTGTCAACAAGGGACTGAACAGGGATATTGACCGTGATGCGGTAAATATGCTGATTAACCATCTGATTACCGGGCAGTATGATACGGTTGTCGTGGAAAACATGGCTGATATAACAGCTGACGAGTCCGATTTGGAAGAATTTATGTACGATGCTGCCAACATTGGTGTCGGTTTTTTGAGCTTTCTACCATGCAGTACCATATGTACGATACAACAAAGTGTCCTGCCGACAGGGAAAGACCGATATGGGGCGGGGGTAAGTGCTGCTGATGAAGATAAGGAGAGGCGACATTCTGTATGCCGATATGGGCGTACAG
>CAQBGY010000783.1 GCA_948759685.1 uncultured Eubacterium sp. | reverse complement strand
AGATGGGTCCGTGACTGGAGTTCAGACGTGTGCTCTTCCGATCTCGGAATAATAGACTGAATGCAAAGAGTTGTTTGGCTGCCCAAAATGAGGAATGGAATAAAGCAGTAGATGAAATAGAAAAGACGGAGCGTATTGCTCCTTATTTGATTAATCGAGGGCTTGTTTATTTGAATTTGTATGATAGCCTGTCGGATGAACAATATTTGGAAAAAGCAGATATAGTGTTGGAAGAAGCACAAAAACAAAATCCGTATGATGTTCAGCCAGATTATTATCGACTGATGATTCGGGATAGAGAAAAAGGTAAAGAGGGGAAAAACTTGCCAGAATTAAAACGATTGGCGGCTCGTTATCCGGATAAACTACTATATAAATGGACGTTGTATGAATGGTACTATAGAAAGCAAGATTGGGGTAATGCGGCAACTTCACTAAAGGATTGTGTATTGGAGGTTCCCCGTATATTAGATGCAAAGTATTGGAAGAAAAAAACTGCAGAAGATGCTGATTTTATCAGAGATGTGGAGAGTCTTTTAAAGATAGAGATTGCCAAGGAACCAGTAGAGGATCCGGTTGTCTGGGCTAAATATGGAAGTGTTTCACTAAAGTTGGGTAATCTATTTTTGGCAGAGAAATATTTGGAAGGAGCACTTAATAGATTGCCGAATTTGTCAATGGCATGGCATAATTTAGGGAAATTAGCTGAAATGAAAGGTGAGAAAGCAGCATCCACATTATATAAAAAACGGGCTAACGTACTTGGAGTAAGAGTGGAAAAATTTGAACTCGACCGCTTATTAGATGGTTCGTATAACTTTCGTTTTAGGATTTGGTATGGTTGTGAAAAGGTTAAATGGTAAGGGATGAAAAATTGGTTGTATATAATTATTTGTTTCTCATTGCTTGGCAGTTGTAGGACAGAAGAAGATAAAAAGGTTCATGAAACGTTGATTGTAGCTGGAAGTAATCGTTTGGAATTGGAAAAAGTGTTGAAACATTATGAGAATGATTCATTGAAACTTCAAGCTGCTCGTTATTTGATTGGGAATATGGCTTATCATTTTACATTGAAGGAGTTCTTTGTTTCTCCTGAAAAAGTAAAATATGCATTGGATATTACAAAATTCGCAAATGAGGATGAAGTAAGAGGGCATTGTGCATCTTTGGTCGAAAGGGGATATACTTATCATAAAGAAGAATTGAATGATAGCCGGGTGTTAAAAAGCGATTTTCTGATTCGTAATATCGACTTGGCTTTTCAAGTGTGGAAGAAGCCGTGGGCAAAAGATGTCCCGTTTATGGATTTTTGTCGGTATATTTTGCCTTACAGAGTACAAAAGGAAAGTGTATCCGGATTGCGGGAAACATTTATGAAACGTTATATTCCGTTGTTGGATTCAGCAGGAGTTACAAATACATTTGATGCTTGTATGTTACTTAATAGACAATTGAAGAAAGAGATAAAATATAAAGAAACCGGTAATCCGTTTTATCCGACTATAGAAGAAACGGATTGTGTACGTATAGGTACTTGTGCGGCATTATGTAACTATGGCACATTTGTAATGCGTGCATGCGGAATCCCTGTTGCTGTGCAGCAAACGATATGGACGAAAATGGACATGGAACATGTATGGTGTGCAGTATTATATAATGGAAAGTTCTATGATTTCGGGCCAGGAGATGACCAGCCGGATATATATAGACATAAGTTGGCAACAACCCGCTATCTGAAGCCGGCAAAAGTATATCGCCAGCGTTTTGATCCATATATAAAAAGTTCTTCTGTAAAAGACGACGGATTTGTTTCAGATCTGAAAAGTTCTTTGTTGGAGGATGTGACAGCCGAGGGAGAAAATATACCTGTGAATTTCTGTGTAAAAGCGGATAAAAACGGCTCAGATGGTGGACGGAAACAAGTTTATCTTTGTGCCTACAATTATTATCAATGGAGACCTTTGGCAATAGGGGTAAAAAGTGGGGATTCTTGTTATTTTGAATGTGTGGTAGGTCATAATATTTTTATGGTAGCGGAAGCTGCCGGCGGAAACAAATTGCGTTTTTTAACTGCCCCATTTTATCTGAATGGTGAGGGAAATATCCGTAAATTTATACCGGATACGATTCAAGCAGAATATTTAATCTTGGAGAAAAAGAAAGAGGAGCAATGCCGTGTATTACATTATTGGGATTTATCGCAAGATGATTTTATCCCGATTTCTTGTGACAGTATTCTTTCAGATACGACTCAGTTATATACTCATATTCCTGCTAATGCCCTTCTTTGGTATACAACTGTTCAAAAAAACTTAGGACAACGGGTCGGCTTTATTCAAAACGATTCCTTGAAAAGGACAATCGATTTTTAAGGGATTGGCTTATATAGGCGGTTGCCGGCGGTGTATTTATTAAGTGTCCAATAACGTTCCTTGTCATGTTGCATGAAATGAGGGGTATCATTTGCAAGATAATGTTGTTGGTATCTATTTAAATTCATTACTTTTGTAAGAAAGAAAAACAAAAAATGTCATGAAAACATTCGATCAACTAATTATCACGACCGGCTTTTTGGTCTCTGCCTTTCCTGCGGTGGCAGACGAAAAGCTGGCAGTGGACGCCGAATGCCCGAACATCCTTTTCATCCTCTA
>CAQBGY010000782.1 GCA_948759685.1 uncultured Eubacterium sp. | reverse complement strand
TCATTCAGAAAGGCGCACAATCGAATTAGCTATTTCTGCCATATGTGAATCATGCGTGATAATGATACAAATTTTATCTGCAAATAATATATTTACCGATTCCCGCACCAATTCTTGGGTATCGACATCTAAGTTGGATGTTGCTTCATCAAAAATCACAACATCTGGATTTTTGATAATCATTCTTGCAAACGCAATTTTCTGTCTTTGTCCACCAGATAAATTCTTCCCGTTTTCACTTATTATAGTTTTTAGTCCATTTTCAAATTCAGACATATCAAGTCCCGCTTTTTGGAGAATTGAAGTAATTTCGTTTTCTGTCAGCTGTGGTGCAGCATACATCAGATTATCTATCAAAGTTCCAGAGAACAAAACAATATTTTGTGCCACAATGCCTATTTTTTCTCTTAAATCAGATAACGAGATTTCTTTCAATTCTATGTTGTTTATCTTTATAGAACCTTTGTAGTTTTTATAAAATCCCATGAGCAACTTAGCAATCGTTGTCTTACCGCTTCCGTTTTTTCCGAGTAATGCAATTTTCTCATTTTTATGAATAACCATATTAAAGTCTTGAATAACATTGTGGTTCGTGTACCCAAATGAAACATCTGTAAACGATACTTTGGTAACTTTCTCTATTTTTCTCTTTCCCTCAATTTCATTCTCTGTTTTAAGCCTTAAAATAGTACCGATTCTAGATAAAGCAGCAGTCCCCGGCTGCACCATAACACTAATACTTGCCAAAATTTGTATAGGTGCAAATATTACTGTTGCATACTGTGAAACTGCCCAGTAATCGCCCATAGACATTTTTCCATTAATTATAAATAATCCAGAACAGATAATGAGTAAAACTGAAAATATATTAGTAAAACCTTGTATACCCTCAGAAGCAAGGTTCATTTTCTTATTACGTTTTATGGATTGGTCTGCAACATTTCTTATTTGCTTAGCCATTTCATTTGACCGCTGTTTTTCTAAATTCATTTCTTTAATCGTTGAAATACCACCTATATTTTCCTGAATCTTCCCGGATGTTTGTGCATTAGATTCAAGTAATGCTTTTGAAACTTTTTTAATTTGTATACTTGAATAATTAGTAAAGTAATACAAAACAGGCAAAAATATAATCAATATCAAGGATAATTCCCAACGTATCGACAATATAAATATCCACGCTCCAACACACGAAAATATACTGGTCAAAAATTTTAAAAATACAGGTGAGAAAAAAACATTTAGGGAATCAGTTTCTTTTACACGTTCTAAAATATAGCCTGTCTGTTGTTTATCAAAAAACTCCATAGGTAATTTTAAAACCTTTGAAATCAAGTCATTTTTAATATCTGCAACAAAGTAGTTGCTAGTCCGGATCAATGATTGGCTGATTAAATAATTAGCAAAAAAACTGATAATATAAACAAATAGCAGACATATTCCACTCAACAAAACGGTTTTTATTGATAGCCTTGCAATACCGTAATCCAGAAGGATTCTTGTAATGAACGGCGGACACAAAGTTATAAAGGATGAAAAGAGCATTAGTGCAAATAACGCACAAACTTTTTTCCTTTTGAAATAGGATAATAAATAGCCATAGTTTTTCATAAATATTCCTCCAATATTTGATTTAATTCAATAAATGCAGACGTATTTCTTATTATATCAAACGGCTGGCTTGAAAAGCCTGACACAAAAACATTGATAAGCATACTATCTTTTATGGGATTTTCCTTATACATTGTGATAAATTTTTGTATTAATTCTAAAGCTGCATTTTTTTGACTGCTTAGACAATAAACATATGCCATGTTCATATAAACCATAAAATATAAATTGCGGCTTAGCCCTAATGCTGTTATAAGAGTGCATTGCTTTTCTAAAATATCTTTTGTGTATGTCAAGTCGTTTTTTATCCAATATGATACCTTATTACGCAATTCATATATCAACTGTATTCCTAACATATTTATTGTTGAATCTATTATGTCAATGGCATTTGCATTATTTTCTCTTAGTATCAGGCTATTCTTCATGTCTATTGCCATAAATTCATTTTCATCAACAAGGCAGGCAGACGCATCTTCGTATTTTTTAATCATAATAAACAAATGTGCAAGCAAGAAATGTTTTTGTGATTGAACGCTATCATCTATACATCTCTGACATATCAAAATCATCTGACGGATTAAATTTTCACGAATTTCGGAATCTTTTTCTAAAGCTAGATATGGAAGTACATTTTTTAGCAAATCAATCTTTATCCTATCATTTGTTGGATATAAATAAACCAGCCTTTTAATCCGTTCAATTCCATTAAGGCACTTCCCACTTGCAAATAACTTTATACATTCCTGCCTGTTTTTTAGATATTCTTCTTCCGACAAATCATTTGAAAATCCAAACAGACAATCAATGGAAATATTAAAATATCTGGCAATCACGGGGAACAGTGTAATATCTGGATACATTTGTCCATTTTCCCATTTAGAAATTGCTGCGCTTGAAACGCCCAATACTTCCGCTAACTCTTCTTGTGTAATACCCTTTGCTTTGCGTAATCCTTGTATAATTTTTCCAACAGGTAATCGCTCCATAATATTTTCCTCCTCGTATTGTACGATTTTTAAATTCTGATTTCCATGTATAAGC
>CAQBGY010000781.1 GCA_948759685.1 uncultured Eubacterium sp. | reverse complement strand
TGGCCATTATACCATATATTGCCAAAACAGTAAATTTATTTTTGCACAGTTCCTTTTTCCTGCAACTGTTCTAATTTTACATACTGCTGATGTACCTTACTTTTATAGAAGTCAATATCCTCTGCCTGTTTTGTGACTTTTGCCTTTAACTGCTTAATCTGCTCCATCAGATTGACACATTTTATCGTAAGGCTTTTTACAATTTCTTTCAGCCTTTCCACAAGCGGCATAGCGTTCTTTTCCCGATAAGTCTTTGCGCTCATTAATGCAGTTGGCTCTGGCAACTGCCATTTTGCATCTTCATCATAGGCATGTATGTTACGTTCCAATGTCACTTTAGAATCAGCCATTTTCTCAATATCCTGCTGCAACTTTTTCTGTCGCTGTTCCAATGCTTTATTATCAGACATCAGCTTTTCTCTGTTCTCTATCAATCCGTCTGCCTGTTCCCTTAATAAATCATTGGTTGCGGAAAGTTCCGTTGTTTCCTGCCGGACAGCTTCATTCTCTTGCTTTATCTTCTCCATTTCATTTTCAGCCAAGACTTGCTGGTAAATAATGTGGGATAATTCCGCTTTATTATTGGATACCGCCTTTTCCAATTTTGCGACTTCTTTCGCTCTCTCCTGTTTTTCAAAGTCCAACACAGATAAATGCTTATTATGCGTTCCTAACTGTTTCCACCGCACCCCATATCTTTCCGCAACTTTTGAAAGTTCCTGCTTTTCAGATTCTATCCATTGATTCCATTCCGTTGCGCTTCTTGTGCCGCCTTTAAATCCCTGCTCTGCCAGTGCGCCTTTCAGTGATACTCTCGTATCAAGTCCACGCTTGCTGTTACGGATAAAAGGAACAAAATCAATATGAACGTGTGGCGTTTCCTCATCCATATGCAGATGCGCCGAAAACACATATAGATTCGGATTTCTTTTCTGAAAATCTTCCATAAACTCTATCAATATTTCCTTTGCAAGCTGCCCTTCTTCGCTTTTGGCATTCGTATCATCTTTATTCCCAATCTGAAGAATAACCTCGTGAAATAACTTCTCCTGCTTACTCTGTCTTATCTTCTCATAATAATTGTCAATTTTTCGGTCACTCCGTTTCTGCTTTGCATTGTAACGCTCCAACGCATCATCAAATAATTCGTGATATACCTTTTTAATATCCAAATGGCAGAACTCCACATTATATTCGCTTCGTTCCTTATCCACATTCTTTGCGCTGAAAGTTCTCGTATTATGGCTGACAGAACCTTTTCCCATCATGCCGCTGATTGTCCTCTCCAATAATCTCACACCTTTCTATCTTCTTTATTTGTCATATCTTGTGCCGACAGGCACAGCCTTTGTTACTTTCTGCGAAAGTAACGCAAAAGCACTTTCGACAGGCTACGCTCTATCAAAAGTGCCTTTGCGCCCTGCCGGGGGCATTGCCACGCTTACGCTGGCAAATAGTTTAGCCTGTTCATCTACTCATTTCATCTATGCGAAAGCACATCTCAATCAAGTCCGCAACAATGCAACGTCTATATATTTTGCAACCTTGCAATATCCATCTCCGCAAAATCTTTATAGTCTGCATTGTTGCGTTCTTCCTTTTATTCCGGCTTGACCTTATCCAATTCCCAATACCAAGAATTGTTTATCTTCCTCGCCCGAATGCCAAGCTCCCTTTTTGCATTTTCCAATGTCCTCTTTGAAATTCCCTGCTCGTCAGCCATATCAAAAATCTCATTGCTCTGAATTGCATCAGAAGTCAAAGCCAGTTCCCTAAGCAATCGCTTCGCCTGTTCCATTTTATTTGCTTTTGGGGTAATGCCGCCTAAGACTTCATCAGCCGTAATCTCATAATCCCCAAGCCATTGAAAACCGTCCTCTGACAATGCAAATGCTTTCGGGTGTCCGAATGCTGCAAGATTATTTTTTATTTGCACTACTGCTCTAATATTGGGTTCTCCTTCAACCCTGCCAACCAATAATACGCTTCTTGCTACTGCAAGGAAATCAATCGAACCCATGCCCCGATACGCAGCCTTATTTCCTGCTGCTTTATTCATGTGACCGATAAGAACGATTGCACACTGATATTTCTCTGCTAATGCTCCCAATTTCTTTGTCATATCCCTTGCTTCATTTGCTCTGTTCATATCCATACCGCCGCCAAGATATGCCTGTATCGGATCTAAAATCAACATTCTTGCTTTCGTCTGTGCAATCGCCCTTTCCAATCGTTCATCAACCATAGATAGAGATTTTTCCTTTTCATCAATAACCAATATCCTCTCACAATCTGCCCCTGCCAGCTCCAATCTCGGCTTAACTGTATCTGCCAAACCATCTTCCGCACTCTGATAAATTACATTTATTGGCTCAGATAATTTCATCTCACTGTCTAGCCCCTCTCCCTTTGATAGTTTCGCCGCTATATTCAGCACAAGCGTTGTTTTTCCATCACCCGGATCGCCTTGAATGATTGTCAGCTTGCCATAAGGGATAAACGGATACCACAGCCAAGAAACTTCCTGCGACTGTATTTCCGACATTTTTATCATCTGTAACCCTGTTTTTGTTTCTTCCATCATACCCTCCATTGCTAAAAAAGAGCGGTCTCGGAAACTCTTTAAGCCCGAATTTCCGCTCTTTTTTCATGTTCT
>CAQBGY010000780.1 GCA_948759685.1 uncultured Eubacterium sp. | reverse complement strand
ATTGTATTAATGTCATTATATACAGCGTGGACGTTAATACAATGATACTCCATGCCCTTCCACCGGTAACTATATTTACAATAGGGCAGATAACTGCCGCAATAAAAAACATCCATCGCATTGTAGTGAAAAACTTCTGACGTTTTAATTTTCTTTTTTCTACATATGGGTATGTTATCTTAATTTTCATAATTCTCACTCCCTTCTACGATCACTTCTACTCCGTCTGCCTGAAGCAAATCGTACATTTTTTCTTCAAAGGAAGGATCTACTGTCATTTTAGCAATAGAAAATGTCGTTATATTATCAAAAGTTACGACAGAACATCCGGCACGATTCGTAATCGCTGTACCTAAAATAAAATCCATACTTTCAATATGTTTTGAAATAGACGAAGGCATTTCGACAACACCTAAATTAGAAAGTGTATTTGTAAAAATTTTATCTCCTAAAAATCCGTAAATCACTTTTGCAACAGGCTGTTTCACAGCAAGTGGAACATATTTCAGCATATTTACCATTTTTTCTGTTGATGTAAGCATTTCAATCATTGCTTCCTTCGATGCTTTTTTATGTAATTGTGTATTAATTTCATCTATCATAGAAGGTGCATCATTGATTTCTGTTATTGGTATCCGAATTCCACAATACATTGAAAAATTACGCACAGTTTCTGACGGATAAAATTTTCGCATATTCACCGGAACCTGAATGCTGATATCTCCTGACAACTCATCTGTTGCGGCTTTTCCCGCAAGAAACATAAGCATCAGCAAGTAGCCGGTAACTGTTGTATTATATTTTTTTGCTGCATTCTTCAATTCCAACGTATTCATTTTCAGATGTACGATACGACATGGAGTATTAACTGCAAGTTTTCCACTCATCTGCACTGCCGATTTATCAATAAATCCGGAAGCTGTATCGCTTTGAGTCACTTTGGCAAAAGCATTTTCAAACTCTTCCGAATCCGGAGTATCATTCACATCCCAAATTGTTTCGTCCATTACAATATCTGTTTCTGACAACCTTAGATATTCTGCTGTCAAAGCTTTCAAAAAAGTCATTCCTCCTGTTCCATCTGTCAAAACATGGAAAAACTCTACACTGATACGATTGTTGTAATATAAAACCCGAAATGACTGCGAACCACTGTATGAAACCTGAATCGGCTGGCATGGAATATCATTTTCCTTTTCAACACAGAATCGTCTTTTGGCTGTGTCAAGATAATGCCAGAAAAATCCTTTTTTCAACGTAGTCGCAAAACTCGGAAAACGCTTTATCGTAAAGTTCAATGCCATTTGTAACAGTTCCGGAACTACCTCTTTTTTTAGATAAACCGACATACGAAAAATCGGCATACTGCCATGTTTCATTGACATTGGATAAATTTTTGCTGCATCATCCAATGCAAACCACAGTATTGGCGGTCTAGCATAAAATCCACCGAGATATTTAATATCCAGTAGCTCTAGTGCCTTTTCTAATGGTACTCCTATTGTCTCATTATATAAGATTGCCTTCTCGAAATCCTCACGCAATATGTTTTTTTCTGTATTCTTCAATAGACAATGCGTATTAAATTCCTGAAAAAAGACCTTCAGCATTTCTACTTTTTCATCGGATTGCTTTTTTATATATTTTTCAAAATAATTATCTTGATTATTTTTCATATATCTGTTCCTTAATTCCCTCTTTATTTTAGTCCCACTCTAACTCTACCGGGCAATGGTCTGACCCCAATATATCTGTGTGTATCACCGCATTTTTCATTCTGTCTTTAATGTTATCAGATACGAGAAAGTAGTCAATACGCCAACCTGCATTCTTTTCACGTGCCTTGAATCTGTATGACCACCAACTATAAACGCTTTCAACATCAGGGTAAAAATAGCGAAAACTATCCACAAATCCACTGTCCAGAAGTTCTGTCATTTTCTCTCGCTCTTCGTCTGTAAATCCCGCGTTCTTTCTATTCGTCTTAGGATTTTTCAAATCTATTTCCTTATGTGCCACATTCATATCACCACACACAATAACGCCCTTCTTTTGTGCCAGATGATTCAGGTATTTTCGAAAATCTTCTTCCCACTCCATACGATAATCCAATCTTGCCAGTTCATTTTGGGAATTTGGAGTGTACACTGTAATCAGATAATACTCTTCATATTCCAGTGTGATAACACGTCCCTCCTGGTCATGCTTTTCGATTCCCATTCCATAACTTACAGATATCGGTTCATGTTTTGTAAAGATTGCTGTTCCTGAATATCCTTTTTTCACAGCATAATTCCAATACTGATAATATCCGGGCAAGTCCAACTCAATCTGCCCCTCTTGTAATTTCGTCTCCTGTACGCAGAAAAAATCTGCATCCAATTTTTTAAAATTTTCTATAAAGTTTTTTCCCACACAAGCACGCAGCCCGTTTACATTCCATGATATAAATTTCATTTTTATTCTCCATTCACTTTAATCTGTTTTATCATTTCTTCTGCAATATCCAATAAGATTTCTTTATCTTCATTTATGATTTTGTCTGTTTCATAGCAATGTATTGCATTCAAAATTAACCTTTTATACTTTTGATTCACATTTCTAATTGCCCATTTTCCACCTTCTAATTTAGACAGACATAACCTTTCTTTCAGAAAC
>CAQBGY010000779.1 GCA_948759685.1 uncultured Eubacterium sp. | reverse complement strand
TGATGGATTGGAGCAGATTATTTATGAAGAATTTATTTGAACATACCAGCGCACCATGGATTCGGTACAATAGCTATGAATATAAAACAGGCAGTGACAGTAACCTCTACATAACAGTTTCCAAAGATGCCAGACCTGAAATGTACCATCCCATGCAGGAAGCGGAGCAGCTTGTCATTGATGCCATAAATGTCGGGCTTGCCGCCATGCACAAAGTACCAGAAGAAGAATTGAAGGAAGCCATGCTTGGCTTTATCAAAAAATATGGTTTTCTCGGCTTTATGACCGCCCTGCCGACAACAGCAGATTTCATTACTTATGAATCGGTGTATCTTCCCAAAAACCACTTTATAAAGGAAGAATCCCTCCCTACAGATGAGTATTTTTCTTATTTTTACCCTTTTGACAAGCCGGATTTCAAAAAGAACGGCATAGAGTCGGGCTGGTCTGTGACTGACCGCGAGGGTATTGCGATTACGATGGCTATGGGGAATGCGCCGCAGGCTGTGGCGATGGGATTGCAGAAGGAATATGCGGAAAGGTACGACTGGCTTGTAAAGGAATTTACCGACTGGGCGTTTACTTTTATGACAAGTTTCCTTTATTACATGGATTATGATACGATTGACGAACAAACACGCAGCCTGTACCGTCAGGGTATTTCCGCTTTCGGCGGCATAGCCCCGACTTACCGGATCGCACTTGAAAAGGATTCGCCCGTTATCGTATGGGATTTCCATTCCCTGCTCGTCATGGTGCAGATGTGTTTTTCTTTCATGCTCACGGATAAGGACAGTGATATGCGTATGTGCAAACACTGTAAAAAAGCCTTTGTCGCAAGCAGGAAGGGAAATGAGTTTTGCAGTCAGAAGTGCAAGAACCAGTTTAATGTCTACAAATCAAGAGAAAAGAAAAAGGGGAACAAAATAAATCCCTGATTAGCTTAGAGATACAATCTGCGCCGATGGGAACACAGGAATGATTCTTTAAAATAAGGCAGATACTATTACATCAGGGAAATTTTGTGCAACAGGCTGTCACACAAAGTCTATTAAAACATAGGGAACGTCAACTTATATTTTACTAAACATAGAAAAATAAGCAGTGGAGATGATATATATGGAGTTTACTTTGGAAGAACTTTATACAAAAAAGGAAGGACAGACTTATGACCGTAAGAGCGCAAGAAAAGACCCGAAGGGACTGTCCAATCATATTGTTGCATTTGCCAATGCAGACGGCGGTACACTTGTTATCGGCATTGAAGATGATTTTACAGTCACAGGAATTGACGACTACCACAACAATGTCAATGATATACTTAGAGTACCCTTTGATTACTGCACCCCGTCAGTGCGTGTTACTACCGAGACGGTTGAATGTACTGACAAAAACGGTAATCCCAATCATCTGCTGGTTATGACCATTCCACAAAGCTCTGAGCTACACGCTAACCAGCAGGACGAAGTATATTACCGTATGGGCGACAAATCCAAGAAACTGAATTTTGACGAGCGGCTGCAGCTTATGTATGCCAAAGGGTCCCGCTATTACGAGGACGAACCTGTTTATCGTTCCTCTATGGAGGATATTGATTTGGATTTTGTCGTTGAATACTGCAAGAAAATCGGATACCAAAAATCTGCCGAGGAATATATCCGTCAAAACAACGGATTCGTTGTCAACCATAACGGCAGGGAAGAAATGAGCGGCGCTGCCATTTTATTATTTGGCAAAAATCCGCAGCGCTTCTTCAAAAGGGCAAGGGTGCGTTTTATTCGATATGACGGCATAGAAGCCAAGGTTGGAACCGAAATGAATGTCATTAAGGATGAAATGTTTGAAGGTCGTATTCTCGATATGGTTCGCAGTTCTCTCGACTTTGTACGCAGCCAAGTTAAAGAACACACAAAGCTTGGCGCAGACGGTCTTTTCCATACAACGCCTGAATACCCTGAATTTGTCTGGAAAGAAATAATCATTAACTCCGTCGCCCACCGTGATTACAGTATTAAGGGAACCGATATACAAATTAAAATGTTTGATGACCGGATTACGGTTGAGAGTCCCGGCATCCTGCCCGGAATTGTGCGTCTGAATAATCTCCGCACCGTTCACTTCTCCCGCAACCCAAACATTGCCCGCTTCCTCCACGAATATGATTATGTGCAGGAATTTGGCGAAGGCATTGACCGTATGTTTAATGAAATGGCGGCAGCCGGGCTTCCTGCTCCTGAGTACCATGATAACGCCTTTATGCTCAATGCCACAATTCGGAATGGGGTAATAAATGAAACGGATGGGGTAATAAATGAGATAATAAATGGGGCAATAAATATCTCCTCTCCCGAGCAGGCTGTTTTAGCTGCAATAAGGAAAAAACCAAGAATTACCAAAATGGAATTGCAGAAAGAAACTTCTTTTGGGAAAAGCACGATTGACCGAGCAATTAAAGCATTAAAGGAAAAATATTTAATTAAGCGTGTCGGCTCTAATAAAACAGGTTATTGGGAAATTATAAACAAGGGGCTGTAAAAAGCCCCTTGACTGCCTCCTGCTACAAAACTTAAAATCCAAACAACACTAAAGGGAATATATCAGATCGTGCAGCACTACTTCCTCCGCCCTGCTCCTGATGCTGTTCATCTTCTGAAGCCA
>CAQBGY010000778.1:2346-2659 GCA_948759685.1 uncultured Eubacterium sp. | reverse complement strand
AGACGCTTTACCAGGCTGGAGCCTATCATGCCACAACCGCCGGTCACTAAAATACTTCTCATACTTTTATCTTATTATCTAATTCATGGAATAATTGTAACCACTGAGAATAAATAGAATCAATAGAAAATTGCTTGCTTTTCTCTACAGCCTTTTCAGACATTGATTTCAAAAGTCCATTTGATGTCATTAATTTTTCCATATATTCTTTCATCATTACAGTATCAAAACCACCCTTATCATCAGGTTGAAGAATATATCCGTCTGTACCTGAGTTAATTATATCATATATGGCAGCATAACTTCCATATAC
>CAQBGY010000778.1:1133-2336 GCA_948759685.1 uncultured Eubacterium sp. | reverse complement strand
AGACATACCCTCCACAACAACAAGACCAAACCCCTCATATTCAGACGTTAGACATAATACAGAAGCCCTTCTATAATATTTTTCAGGATTCTGAAATCCCTCAAATGAAACACGTTCCAATTTTAATATATCAACTTTTTTTTTCAAGAAATCAGATTGAGGACCATCCCCAACAATAGTCAAACGCCAATCGGGGAATTTATGCTCCAAAAGATTCCAGGAATCAATTAATCGAAAAACAGCTTTTTCTTGGCTAAGCCGACCTACATATATAATTTCTTTTTCTTTTTTTTGCAGGCATTGATTCATTGTAAGTGTCAGTGGATTAGAAATAGCATATATTTTAGATAAATACCTCTTTCCCAAACCTATAAATTCAAGTAATTCTAATCTATAGTGTTCAGAAAGCACAATATATGCATCGCTATTCAGAAAAGAATATTTCATACTTTGTGAAGTTATGCACGTTACAAAATATTTAACAATTGATAGTATTTTTCGCTTTATCAGAAAATTGCTTTCACTAATCATTCTGTCAACCAATGTAATTTTACCATTACTATGAGGACAACTATGATAAACTGATGTTCTTTTGATAGATAAGCCCCGTGAAGCTTTATAAGACAATTTAGCAAAAGTATACGGTAACCCCCATTGATTAATAATAAAATCAATATCACATTTGGCTAAAATTAAATGCAATCTATTTATATTTTGTTTTGAACATACGGGATATTGCAATATGTATATCGGAATATCCGAATTTAAAGCTCTCCTAACAGAATCTGGAGGAGTCTCAAATGAAACAAAGACAACTTTATGACCTTTATCAAAAAAATAATTAGCCAAAAAGTGACTAACCCGCTCAATGCCTCCTACATTATGCGTCTTTAGTAAAAAGAGAATATTCATTTTATATACGTTGTTGGGATCTGAGCCTACCTTTCCATAAATTGACCATCATTCGTTCCAGAAAGCTCATCCTTTTTCTGTTAGTTAAAACGTACTGGGCAGCATTGAAACACCCTTCCGAAAACCGATCTACATCCCAATTAGCTATTATATTCAAACTAGCCTTTTCCATCTCTCTTTGTTTCTGCACAGACAAAGCTCCTATAGCATGCATTGTTTTAACTATCTTCCCCATATCATAAGGAGAAAAAACATATCCATTTAGATCGGAAGAGCACACGTCTGAACTCC
>CAQBGY010000778.1:0-1123 GCA_948759685.1 uncultured Eubacterium sp. | reverse complement strand
TCACAACATCCACACTCCGTACTTACTGTAACAATCTTTCCAGAAGCCATTGCCTCATTGACAACCATTCCCCAAGATTCCATTTTAAAACTTGGTAAATACAAAGCTTTAGCCTGAGACATTACCTGTTTTAATTTAGAATAAGGAAGAAAAGGAAGAAATATAATTCTTTCATCCTTATCTGCCAAGTGGACTAGAGATTCATGATCCGGCCCATCCCCAACCATAACTAAAGGAATCCTTCCTCCTTCTCTTATATATTGCTTGTAAGCCTTCAGCAGAAAAGAAAGATTTTTAAAAGGTACTTGACGGCTTATAGTTATAAAATACTCTTGTGGCAGAAATGAAAAGTCCTTATTTACAACTGAAGCATTCCAAAAAGAATTATCCGTAACATTCAAGCCATAAAAAATCTGTTCTTTTTTAAATCCCCAATATGCCAAAGTTTCATCATATGAAGGAGAAGGACAGAAAAAGGCATCAACACAGTGCAATAATTGTTTTTTTACAATACGATTTAGCGCATTACGATCAAATGTATTTAAATGAGTATTATTAAAAAGAATAATACCTTTATCATGGTGTTTAGCCCACTTCAAAGCAGCCGCAGCTGGAGGAAAAGCTATTGCACCAGCGAAAATCACATCAGGATTTATTTCATCTAATCGCTTTAGCAACGACTTGTGAATCTGTTTTATAGGTACATTATCATAAGTATACTGAGGTAGCAAACATTCTATGTTTAAATCAGATTTACCATCTTGATCAAAATCATATAATACAGGTTTACCTAAAACTTCGATAATAAAAAGTTCAATATTTCTTTCTTTAAGAAAATTTTGAAAATGCCTCAACCGCAAAGGAAAATAGGCATTAAAGTCCAAATGGGTAAATACTATTTTCATTTATTAAAAATTTGCTCGATAAGAAAAATACAATAAATACTATAAATGGATTAGATTTTATTTTCAACAGTTATAGTCCCTATATGGGCTAAACATTTAAAGTAGCAAGATAATGTATAAAATACAGCAAGGGACTTTCTCATGCGTACAACCTAATTTCAAATATTATTAATTTTAGCCCCTAATTATCATCAAGAGTCGATTAATAAGAACAAAAA
>CAQBGY010000777.1 GCA_948759685.1 uncultured Eubacterium sp. | reverse complement strand
CTCGCTCGTTTCGCGGTATATTTGAGCCAAATTCAGGTTATATAGTCCGCTATGCGTCCTTTATTTGGCTAATCATCTGTAAGATGGTTTCATCTCCCACAAATCGTGGCGTACATCTGCCAGAAAGCAATTTCTAACACGTTCTAGAACAACTTACATCATTTGTTGTAATGTGTGTCCTTTGCGGTATTTTATTTCTGAACGGCTGAAAAAGACAGTTTTCCGGGCAGAGAAGTTCTATTATCAGCCGTATTTGCGTATTAGGCGACATAGTGCGGGACGGACACATTGCAGCCTGATTTGATAATGATCTCGTGTTTATAAAGCAAGCGGCGATACTATCCGGCAGTACCGCCGCCTGTATGAAAAGAGAGGCCAATGTGGGGCTCAATGCCGGAGTCAACAGCATCCGGCAGTACCGCCGCTTGTATGAAAATGTCTGATGACCTTTAGAGCTGACTGCCCCAGCGTCTGTTCAATTTCCTGTTGTAATATCTGGTTATTTTGGGCTTTGTCCAGATTTTAGGTTTACAGACAATTTCATCAAAAGTATGAATTTTTTTGTCCGGAACATAATGACATTCCAGACTCAGTCCGTCCAATAATTTTATAATGGTTGATTCGGACGGAGTGGTAGAAGATAAACAATTAAAAATGATACCTTCCATTGATCTGAAAATAGTACGGACGGTTGCCTTGTTGATGTTCTCTGCTTCTGCGATTTGTTTTATTAAATTTTCTTGTGTAATTCTCAAACAGCATATCACCTCTTTCAATTGTTGCTTGTGGTATTTGTCCCGATATGTTTTTGGCTGCCATGCGACTTTTACTGTTTATGCCCTTTGGATCCCGTGACACGCATTCATTTGCAAGCTGCTTCCCATATAGAAACAGTGAAAAAGCCATTGCAGATGGGTATTTTTATTTTTCTGTATTATATCCATCCATCCGCTATGGTCGTTTTTTGTTTTTTGAAAAAAGGATCCTTGTAAATGAATAAAGTCGTGAAAGGCTTTTGGTTTTATAATCGTCATCATTGTTTGTACATGCATACGGAACATTTTACCATTAGTTCATTTTTAAGTTTGTTAAATTTTTTCTGCACTGTTCATCGAATCGAAAGTCATTCGCCGTTCTTGATGCAAATGATCCGTTGGTATAGCTTGTGTTAAAATCGGAAGAATAGACAATGCCTCCGAATTTTCTATGGTCAGCTGTACTGTTTATTATGTTGTAAATTGTTTTTTTCATATGTAATAAGAGATTCGGCCTCCTTTCTACAACAATATATTTATGGTTAATACCCCTTACAGTCGGTAAGGAATTATCCATTTTGTTGCTTAAGCTGTATCATGATAGAGCAATTGGAACTCTTCTCCTTTCTTTTTATTGTCTTGTAGGAGCTTGCGAAATACCGGAACATATATAGATTTTGCGGTATTGCCAAGCGGGCATTTTGTGCAATGATGACTATGATATATATTTCTACATTTGTCTGGTGAAGATAATCAAAATATGGAAAGGGCATGAATAGGCTTTTATCGTCTGATGAAGGAACAAAGGAGAGTGCTTAAAAATTCATTCCCTCCATCTGCGCGCCTCATTTCGCGGTATATTTGAGCTAAATTTAGGTTACATAGCCCACTATACGCCCTTCATTTGGCATATTATCTGTAAGATGATTTTACTTTCCACAAGTGTCGCACATCTGTCAGAAAGCAATTTTCAAACACGTTCTAAGCTGTGGGAATATGATTTATGAAGAAATAAGAATAGAAGGGTACTCTCAAAAGTAATACTGAAATTAAAAACATAACCGTGTGCGGTTAACCAAATAAGAACAAACGTTCGAAAAATGTATTGACAAAATCGAACATATATTCTATACTAACCATTACAAACGGAATGAAATGAAAAAAGTCCATCTTCAAACGCTGTTGGTTTGCATCGGATAGGCCTCTACATAAAAGTGCTTTTCGAAGGTCAAGGGGGTATGGACCTGAAACAGCTTGGGGTAAGGATGATGCAGTTAGAGTAGCAGTCATTGAAAACGGAATAGGAGGATACATAATATGGATCAGATAATATTTGCTTACTATGCGGATAATGCCCAAAAGCTTCGCAGAATTGTGGACAAGATATTGTTTAAATTCGGGGGGCTATCCAATAAAGATGTGGATGATTTTTATTCATTGGCGAACGAGGTATTTGTAGATGTTATAAAGAAATATGACGCTTCGCAGACTTTTGACGGTTTCCTTTACTCTTGTCTGTTGAATAGAATTAAAACAGAAATGACGAGGAGAAACCGGGAGAAACGTAAGATTGACAGAATCTCTGTCTCTCTTGATACTCCCATTGACGATGACGAAGCCGATACCATAGGGGATACGATTCCGGCAGGTATTGATATTGAAAGAGAAATTTTTGAACGAAACGAAGAATATAGTAGAAGAATGACGCTGTA
The DNA here is from genome assembly GCA_948759685.1 of uncultured Eubacterium sp. The sequence goes on along the minus strand of CAQBGY010000777.1, from coordinate 193 downwards.
TCTCAGTAAGCTATCCACCATTCAAAAAGAAGTATTGCAGCTTATGAAGGACGGATATTGCTCTAATGAAATCAGGGATAGATTACATATAGATGAAAAAGAGTATGCCGATTGCAATGCAGCCATCCATTCATACAGAAATGTATCCGCACTGCTTTAGAGCGTGTATGAAAAATGCTTTCTCCGGGGGTGC
>CAQBGY010000776.1:699-2665 GCA_948759685.1 uncultured Eubacterium sp. | reverse complement strand
AGCAAGCAATTAGTACAGCAGCAACGACAGTTGCTTTGGAAGATTTCGTTTTCAAACCTATCGGCAACCCAATATAAGCAATGCTTATCATCACAACAGTACTAAGAAGCATGTCCAGCCAGAACATTAGCGAATCAAATGGAATGTCTTCAGCAGATATGCCAATTGAGGAACTTAATGCAGATAAAATAGCATAAATAAATAATTTGCTTAATATCAATGCGGCAACATTGAAAATCCACACAGCAAAAATTTTTGATAGCATAATTTTTTGGCGTTTTATTGGATAAGAAAACATTAGGCTGATTGTTCCTTTTTCATATTCTTCTACAATAAAAGAAGCCAACATTATTCCTGTAAAAACAATATATGCCATATTATTATATAGTTCTACCGCCGCATTGATTATACTTCTTTCATAAAGTCCCATTGAAGTGGTATCTGCACCTGCCGATCCGGCTGTTGCAATTAAAAACAGTAAAAGAACAACCGTCATAACGGTAGAATTACGAATATACTTTATAACATTTCCTTTTTTAAATTCAAGTTTAATCAACTTAAACATTCTTCACCTCCGCAGTCATTTTAAGGAAGTAATCTTCCAGCGTTTCAGCCTTTTTCCCAAAAGCAATTATTTCAACATCATTCAAAGCTAACATTTTTGATAACTCTTGTGGGGAAACATGGTTATCATAAATGCGGATTTGTCCGTCCTCAATAATTTTAAAATTCGTAAGTCCAAGTTTCTCACTTAACACATAAGCAGCTTTTTTTGAGTTCAATACAGATAACTCAATATAGGCTAAACTCATTTGCTCAATCTCTTTCATGCTGATTTCTTTCATCATCATGCCATGATGAATCACACCAACAGTATTGGCGATACCTTCTATTTCTGAAAGAATATGGCTTGAAATCATAATTGTAATTCCGTATTCTGTGCAAAGTGTCTTTAACAGATCACGGATTTGTTTCATACCAGCAGGGTCAAGCCCATTTGTTGCTCATCAAGAATGAGCAATTCCGGCTTGCAGAGGATAGCCCTCGCTATTCCAAGTCGTTCTTTCATTCCAAGAGAATAATTCTTTACAGGCTTTGCCGCCGCATTTGTTAAGTCCAACATATCAAGAGCGTTTTCAATACTCCCATGATTGTAGTATCCCATATACTCGCAATGAAGTTTTAAATTTTCATATCCCGTCATGTGTTCATAAAATTGGGGAAACTCAATAATACTCCCCATTCGTTTCAGCACTTCATAAGACTGTGGAGTGAGTGTTTTCCCAAAGACCTCAACTTTTCCGTTTGTGGGTTTCCAAAGGTTTGTAATCATTTTCATAACCGTAGTTTTACCCGCTCCATTTAGTCCAAGGAATCCGTAGATTTCACCTTTCTTAATGTGGAGATCGACATTGCTAACAAGCTTTTTCCCACCAATAGTTTTTGTAAGATTGTTCGTCTGTAAAATGTATGACATTTTCATTGCCTCCTTTCTTGATACCATTATAGCGACTATGATTTTCAAAACTCTTGAATAAATCTTACAAATTTCTTTCGTGGAATTTAATAAGATATTTTTTTAAGCTTAACCGTGAAAATGGTTTTTACATAAGGAGTGCTATCTAAAAGAATCTCCCCACCAAGTTGCAGAGTTAAATTCTTAGCGATTGTCAAACCTAAACCATTCCCTTGTATGCTACGGCTGCGAGAATCTTCCATTGTAAAAAGACGGTCAAACACACTTTCCGCAAAGGATTTATCTATTCCTTGTCCCTTGTCAACCACATCAATATATACACTCTTTTTGTCTACCCTAAGAAATATACCTAAATATTTTCCGTCAGAGCCATAACGGATTACATTAGAAATAAGATTAAACAAAATACGCTGCAGGGCTTCCTTATTACCTTGAATGTAGACAGAGTTTTCGGGTAATCCAATATCTACTTGAAAATCTGCTTTTGTT
>CAQBGY010000776.1:0-689 GCA_948759685.1 uncultured Eubacterium sp. | reverse complement strand
CCGTGACTGGAGTTCAGACGTGTGCTCTTCCGATCTTTCGTAAAAGTCCAAAATGCTTTCGCGGCATATTTCGCAAATATCTACTTTTGAAAGCTCTATATCTATATCGCCGGCTTCTAATTTTGCCAACGTAAAAAACTGATTGATCAACGCCATAACACTTTGCGCTTTCTGCTCGATCTTTACCAACATTTCCTGTGTGATTTCGCCGTTTATCCTCATAATTTCCAAATATCCCAAAATAACGGTCATAGGCGTTTTTATGTCATGGGAAATATTAGACAACATTCTTTTTGAAGCAATTTCAGAACGGCGATAATCAGCTTTTACTATCAAATGATTTTCCAAAAGGCGGTTAATTTGTGCAACCAATTCTATAAGTTCTTTGTTCTCTATGAAAAGCATTATCCTTTCATCACTGTCTGTATCTATTATCTCATTCAGTTTATGGTGTATTTCTCGCAGCTTTTTTTTTGTACCAGTCCCAAATACAAACTGCTGATAAAGGACAATGCCTAACAACAGTAAAATACAAAGGCATAGAAAAAATATAATTGTTGCGTCGCTCATAATTTCTCCCCCAATTTATAGCCAATTCCCCAAACTGTAAGTACATATCGGGGATTACGGGAATCGTCCTCTATCTTATTTCTTAATCTACTGATATGCACATATACCGCATTTTCATC
>CAQBGY010000775.1 GCA_948759685.1 uncultured Eubacterium sp. | reverse complement strand
TTATTTGCTCCCATAGAAATTCTGATAGTACAGCTTGCATCCTGATCATCAAGATACAATGCCTTTAAAACATGAGATGGATCAAGAGAACCAGCAGTACAAGCAGACCCAGCAGACACACAAATGCCTTTCTCATTTAGCAATAGCAACATTGCTTCACTCTCACACTTTGGCAAAGTTAAACTAATAATATTTGGTACACCGCCAGAACAATTCACAACATAATTGACACCAAGCCGATCTAACTCACCCAAAAACAGCTTTCGCAAATGTTCATAATAGGCTCTATCTGCATCAATATTCTTTATAATTTTTTCCGCAGCCTCACCCATGGACACGATCCCCGGAACATTTTCTGTTCCTGCCCGAAGATGATTCTCTTGGCCTCCGCCTGTAATAACAGGCTCCAACTTAATACCACGCCTCACATACAATGCGCCAATTCCCTTCATTGCATGAATCTTATGACCAGACATTGCCATCAAATCAATATGGCTTGTATTTACATCCAAATGAATATGTCCCAATGCCTGAACTGCATCTGTCATAAAAAGTACACCATATTCCTGACAAAGATCGCCAATGTCATCAATAAGCTGAATAGAACCAATTTCATTATTAACTGCCATAATTGAAACAAGGCCAATGGTATCCTTGAAAATTTTCATAACACGTTCCAATTCTTCAATATCTACTCGTCCATCCTCATCAACTGGCATATAAATAACTTTAAATCCATCCTTTTCAAGAACCTTACAAGTATTAAGAACTGCATGATGCTCAATCTGGCTTGTGATAATTGTTGTCTTGCCGTTCTCTTTCAAATAAGGTGCAATACCACGCAAAGCTAAATTATCACTTTCACTACCACCAGCAGTAAAAACTATTTCATCATCCATTGCGCCTATACATCTTGCGATTTGTTTTCTGGCCTTCGCAACCATCTGTGCTGCTTCAGTTCCCGCCTTATGCAAACTACTTGGATTTCCATAACAATCATGAATTGTCCAACAAGCAGCTTCAAAAGCAGTTTTTGAAATTTTAGTAGTTGCTGCATTATCAAGATAGATCATCTAATCCCTCCATCTCACTTTCTTCTTCAAATTCAGGCTCTAACATTTCAGATGGATCAATATTCCCATCACTATACTCGCCTACATATTCTGCATATGCTTTTTTATATTCTTGACGATTTAATTCAATACCAGATTCAATTTCATCATCTGTCAATGACTCGCCGCTACGACCAGAATCAAAAAAATCACACAGCACATCACTTTCACATTGATCATGCCAAATACAATCTACGCAAGAATAATTTTCGCTATTTTCCATTTCAAAAATCCACTCCTATTCATTATGCTATTCCTCCTTTTCTATTGAATATATAGTTATTAGTCAAATATCAAAGCAACAAAGTCACTTTCTTTAGACTCTTTCCCATTGTACTGTTCAGTAGAAGAAATATGCAATATTTTTTCTGCTCTCGTAATTGCAACATACATAAGCCGCTTTTCCTCATCAATGTTTTCGCTTTTCTCATGGGGCAACAATCCTTGATTAACTCCAGCAACAAATACAATCGGAAACTCAAGTCCCTTAGACTTATGAATCGTCATAAGCTGGACGGAATTAGGATCATGCTTTTTCTCCTTTGAAAATTTCATCATAAAGAAAATAAACCGCTTTGCATCATTGTAATTCGAGGCCATACGCTGAAGCATATTTAAGTTATCAGTGCGGCTATCATCGTTGTCACACAAATCCTTTGAAACATAAGAATCCAGATTCAACGTTTCCCGCAAATCAGCAATCATATCTGCAACTGTTTTATACTTTGACTCACTAATTGACTTGATCGTTGCATGGATACTATTTACGCTATTTTTAACTTTCCAATTAGTTCTACTTACTCTAAACATAGCACAATAAAGAGACATTTTTTCTTTTCTGGCAGTACGCTTAACTTCTTGTAAAAACGATTGACCAAGATAACGATTAGGACGATTATAGATATATTCAAATGCTTCGTCATCATTTATATCACAGACCAACCGCAAATACGACAGAACAATTTTAATTTCACGGCGATCAATAAACGACATACCATCTACAATCGAATATGGAATTTCGCTTCGATACAGTGCCGTTTCAAAATTCTGTAACTGAGCATTTGTTCTGGTCAAAATTGCAATATCTTTATAATTATATCCTAATTCAATATATGTCTGAATCTTTTTCGCAATCCCGCTTGCTTCTGCATTTTCATCATCATACCTTGTATACTGTGGTTCTTCAAACCTTTTCTTATCAGCAATGCTTTCTACATAATGTCGATGCTTTGATTCTGGAATACATTCAGCAAAATGATTTGCCGCTGTTACAATATTCTGACTACTCCGATAGTTCTTGTTCAGGTGAATAATTCTTGCGTTAGGCCAGTCCTCATCAAAGTTCATTACAAACTTGTTATCGCTGCCCCGCCACATAAAAATATTCTGGAGTGGATCATCAACAACAAAAACATTCTTATACCTTGCACCAATCAATTTTATAATTTCATACTGAACTGCATTCGTGTCCTGCATCTCATCAGCCAAAATAAACTGATACTGCTCCTGACAATACCGAAGCCCCTTTTCGTTAGTGCTTAAAATTTCATAAC
>CAQBGY010000774.1 GCA_948759685.1 uncultured Eubacterium sp. | reverse complement strand
TCTCCGTTAGATATCTGCAAAGAGTTATCTGAAATAAGAATATCTGTTTGTTCACGAAATATTTGATGCTCTTTACTTTCAATCCTATTGGACAGCCAAAATGCAATCAGACGAATTGTCCTTATTTCCTGTTGGCTTAACATGGACTTCAGATTTATGTATAAGTTTTCCGAAAAATCAGGATAATGTGTATAAAATGCCATCCTCAATTCAAACACTTCATTCTGCTCTTTAACCAAATTATTTCCAATGCACCTTACAAATTCCCTGTCATCCTCTTTACTTTTGAAAGCATGTTCTCTAATAAAAGTAATCTCCTCAGTATCTAAATTAGGACTGATGCTTTGTAATATCCTAAAAACAATTTCTTTCCTCGATGGGTTCCTAAACCATTTTTCTAATATTCCCTGCCTTATTAAAGCGGACACATACTGTTTTCTTCCAAAAATAACATTATTCAGAATATACTCTCCATAAAACTTATTTTCACATTCGTTCGTAATAAACTGGAGGATATTATCATCTGGTTCGGATTTCTGCCCTAATAATTCATAAAAAATAAATTTCATATAATAACGCACGTTTTCAGAAACCAGCAATTGCTCTCCTGCTTCAATAAACTCCGCTGTATCATAATCTAAGATATTTTGCAGAAACATCTGAACCTGATATCGCTTACTTGGTGTCTGCTTATCTTTCTCACCGATCACCTCCTCTATACTCTGACCATCATAATATTTTTCGGTCATTCGCTTTGACATAAAATAATCCAAAATAGATTGATGTACAAAACCAACTTTTTCTTTTTGTACGAATATCATCTCACATGATATTAAGTAATCCAGTCCGGTATTTTCAACTCTAAGCCGCTGTCTTGGTGCATATAAATGCCCCATCTTCTCCAACATATCAACAATGCTGTTTTGAACATCCATAACTGTTTTTTCTTGTATCCCGACTGTTATACTTTTTCTGCATATCTGCTGATACCACTTTTCAATCAAATGGCTGGTCGTAACACATTCACTATAGGAATCATCCTTATCTAAATGCTGCCATATATATAGATTACTTGGTATTTGCAGTATTTCTTTCAATTTTGAGGAAAGCCGGTCATACCCTTCCCCAATAATCTTTCTCACAACATCTTCATCAAAATCCTTTATATGAATATTTATCCAATCATTTTCTTTCTTATTACTTTTCTTTTCAAACAGCAATTTTATGTTATTATCATTTTCAAGATCATATGCCCTACAGACAAACACTACTAAAATCTTATGTTCCCTATCCTGATTAAAATGCCAAACCTGTTCGATCAATTCCGTACAGACTGAAAGTGCCTCCGTTGAATTTGACTGCGTCCATCTCAATGCATCCAACTGATCTAGTACAATCACTGCCTTCTTACTCCTTGAAATGCAATGTATAGCATATACTATGGAACCAGACAATCCCAGCTCCCTGCCCCACTTATCACAATTACCGCGAGGTATCCTATGATCAAGTTTTATGGCAATGTGCGGAATATTTTCCTCTTCACAATAATCTATAATAGCTTCTGTACAACCACTCTTCCCATATCCAGCTCCGCCAGAAATAATAAATGACTTTTCAGATTTTATTGCATTAATGCAGTCATCAAATTCCTTTCTGTGAACCAGTCCATCTTTTAATGGTTTAAAAGCATCTCTATACTCCTGATTTATTTGAATAAATCTTGGAAGGATTCTGTCATCACCATCACGCAAACGCATTTCAATTCTCTGTTCTTTAAAATAATTCAACAAATATGACTGCGTAATCTCCACACCCAGTATATCCTTCATACAAACTAAGGAAACCATCGCATTATAAACAAAATCTCTGTCATTTCTAAATAAAAAACGAATACTCTGATCTATATTTTCCTGAATTCCAGCTTCTGAATTCTGTTTATAAAAGATTCTTTTCAAATAATCTATGCTTTTTTGTCGTTCTATCCTTCCATAATCACTCTCTTCTGAAACATTTAGTCCCATTTCTGAACAAAAATCCTGATAAAACCTTTGAAACTCTTTGCTACTTCCCATAATTTGTATGTTATAAAAATCATCTACTTTGCCACTGGTATTCAGTGCTCGGTTATGAAGATCTACTAAAAAATGGCACACCAACGGACTAACTAACGCCACTTTTCTGTTATTATCCCTATTTAACTGAAAATCCCATACTTTAAATATTCTTTTTGATTTTAAATCTGTTATATCCCAATACTCTTTACTCGCATTTCTGGCTTTGCACTGTTGATGCTCTTTTTCATTCTGCATTGTAGTAACCAAGATATCTGTTCCTTTTTCATCATCACCTAATGCCTCTATAACAACACTATAATTTACTTCATCAATAATTTTAAGCATCTCATAAATAGCACAATTATGTTCATATCTATTTCCCTGTTTATCTGCTCTTCCTCCAAGTTCAAACGGCATACTATTCCTCCCATTATTGCATCAAAAATATTTCATATATTTTAATCAAATCACTATTACCATATATCATTTCTTCAGCATCATAATGACCATCAGCATTTTGTATGATTACCAATTATTGTTTTTCTTGTTTGTTCTCTTTTACTTGTGAGTAAAAAGTTTGCGCTGCTTAAGAAGCCCGTGAACCCCAGTAGG
>CAQBGY010000773.1 GCA_948759685.1 uncultured Eubacterium sp. | reverse complement strand
TAACTATTACTATGAAAGTCCTGAATCCTGCCTGCGGAAACCGCGAGGTGTTTCGTGATCGCTTGCACAGAATCCTGAGACTGTCGTGCGCCGAAATGGGATCCTTCCAAAACAACTAAAAATTTTTCATTTCCTATCTTTATTGTACTTTTTGGCAATAATATAGCAAACGGTTTTTATTTTGTTGTGTTGTTAGAAGGTAATAATTCAAAAAATTTTGAAACCAATTTATAAACATGACTGCCTAATTCTTGTGGCCACCTTTCACTGGGGTTGGTATGTAGTGATTTAGCACGTTCCATAGCGAGTGAAACATTTTCTATATTGTAATCTTTTGCGTTAGGTATTTTATGATCGTTGCCGCTTAATGTAATGCCGGCATTACTCATTTTAGTGCGGAAATAATCGCCTCCCGCCTTATTTGCGTGTTCCCTGTCATCATCACAAACTTCAAAATGATGCAAGTAAAGCCAAAATTCAAAACAAGGATTGGTTACGGCAAATTGGATTCCTTTTGCTAAGCATTGCTGAAGGACTATTTTAAACTCATTAATTTTGCTTGAGGCAATGTGGTCATCCACATCAATAACAATCCAGAATTCATCTTCCTTATGTTTACTAAATTCATAAAGATGGTCGTTTTCATTTATAAATTTTTCCAGTCTTTCCAAAACATATTTAGGACTTGATTTGTTTTGTTCATCCCATTGCATTTGTGTACGTTCCGAACAAGGAATTTTCAAAAAGTCTTTTCTGGCAGAGACAAGACATATTTGGCTGGAGATGTCTGAGAATACCTGTTCTGACAAAATTTGAAAATATATTTCTTCCGTAACAGGGCCTTCACAGGAAAAAAATATTATTTTAGAGCTCCGTTCCTTTTTTTCCCGTTTTGGACTCGGTATCATAGGCGTTCAGGTAGATAAATTCATTTGTCTAATCCTTCCTTTATTACGGGAATGGCTCCAAATCTTCCCGCAAGGTAACTTTTTACATTGGAGTATCCATCCGTAGTATCACAAGACACTGCATAATCTGAAAAAGGTTTTAAATAGCTTTCACCCATCCTGTTTTTTTCAATAAACCATATTTCATCTTGTGCCAAAGCTTCCAAATTGATCAAACTGACATCATGAGCCGTAAAGATCAACTGATTTTTATGTTCGTCTGCAATAAAATCAGTTATAAATGTTTTTGTCAATTTCGTATGCAGACAGCGGTCAATTTCGTCTATAAAGAATACAGATGACTTTGAAGTAAGTCCAAAAAGAACGGGTAGTAAATCCAGCAGTCTTTGGGTTCCGTCTGATTCCTCGTCCTTATGAAACGGGAAAGATTTGCCTGCTAAGGAGTGCTCCAGTATCATCTCAAACAACATAGGCTCTCCGTTTTCTTCATTAAAAATAAATAGACGGCCTTTAATATTCACTAATCCCTCTCTTTTTTCAGATATTTCATCTATTATTTCCTGAGATATATCCATATCTTTTAATAGCTGTGCCAATTGCACCTTTTTTGTCTGGGCAAATATTTTATGAATCCCCGTATCGTACTTTATCAATTTTGATGATAAAAACCTAGCAAAGTCCTCATTTTGCATCAGGCGCATTTCTAGCATATGCACCTTTGAGGAAGGAAAAATAATCTGGATTTTGTAAAACCAATCCATTATGTCTTCTGCAAAAGAAAAACCATTTTCCGATAATTTGTATAAAAATAATTGATTTCGTTGATTCTTTTTAAGGGTTTCCATGAGTAGTTCGGCAAGACGTCTTTTTTTACTGTTTTTTCGGCCAAGATATGATGAAAGCTCCACAGAAGTAACATCATTATCAGATGTTATCCTCTGGAAAATTGGTTTAAAGGTGTTTTGGTCTAATATCATCAGCCACTCCTCGGATACGCGATATGTATCCAGCGTAAACCCATATTCATATACGTTTTCGTTCTTGTAAAACATAAATTGAAAAGTGCTGTCTTTACCAATGTCCGCAAATTCGCCCTTAAATTGTACAATGCCTGTCTTACTTCCGCTCTTTTGTGCTTCAACAATGAAATTCCGCGCAAAATCCAGAGACTGTATAAAATTAGATTTTCCGGAAGCATTTGGCCCTAATAAAACGCCGCGGCGCAACACTTTCCAAGATCCTTGAATGGTATTAATCGTAACAACATATTTATTGTCAATATTTTCATTAGCCGGGAACATGCTATATTCTATAGGATGAGCGATTGATTTATAATTTTTAACGAGATATTTTAGTAACATGATACTCCTCCCTGATTATTATCTTTTCCATATCTTCCGGCTTCATACTAACGATATTCGCTGATGTGCGAAAGATAGTAATATTCTTTGGGTAAGATATGATGTTTATTTTATCACATACCCAATAATAGGGCAATAAAGCATATTTCTATTTTTTATAATGAACCGTTTGGTCATAACAGTTCACACAGGGAACCGAACCGCTGCAAAAATGCGTTTTGGCATCTGCATGTATTGCAAAATCGCATACCGACACGGAGAATTACAGCAACTTATGTACAGAAATTGAAAAACAACATGAAAACACCTTGGAGCAGCAGCGAGTGAACAGTTACTGTTCACATCCACGCCACCGCGAGGCGTTTTCACGCGTTTTTTGCGTGACAAACCCGAGGACGC
>CAQBGY010000772.1 GCA_948759685.1 uncultured Eubacterium sp. | reverse complement strand
GACCACCGAGATCTACACTCTTTCCCTACACGACGCTCTTCCGATCTACATTCCATTTCCTGACGGTCCTCGCCCGGAGTGAAAAATTTACGGCCTTCAGATTCCATTTGCGTAAGCCAACTTACATCAGCACCGCGTGCGAATCCGGTGGCTTTTTCTATGTTTGTATCATCCTGTCGAGGATTGGTGACAGGACCATCCTCTGTGCATGAGCCACAAACCAATGCAGTGGCTAATGCAAATGCGGATATGATTGTTGTCATCTTCATTTATCGTAATTATTTAAGGGAATAAGAATATGTTTGTTTGCCCAGATCAACGGTAAGTATGTAGGTCTCGCCAACCGTTAGAGCGTTGTCTCCGTCAAAGCCGGTAGTAGCATCTGAATGTCCAAGAAGCAAATTACCATTGCCGCCTCCGAAGAAGAGACTCCAATTATTATTAATCAAGACCTTGACGCCCCAAGGGGTTTCCTTTTCCTTAACGAACTCAGCAGTAAATACCTCAGGGTTATCAGAGGATTGTTGCATAGGATGTTCCGACCAATCATCATTTAAGCCGGTGAATGTTACGTTATCAACCTTTGTCAATGTATATGAGAGATCTTTCATATTGAAATCCATAACATACAGTCCGCTTTCAGGAGCAGGTATGTTTCCGTCATTACCTGATTCTGCAAGAATCAGACATCCGGACAACCCTGTTGCGTCCGGAGCGCCTTTATAGGCTATGCCCCAATCGGCTTGCGGATATGCGCGGTATCCCCATTCTGAGTTAACCCAATGCGCACCACCATAGCACCGATTTGTTTCATCGTACAGGGAAATGTAGTCATCAAAACCATCCCAGTTGACAACTCCGGAGAAGTATAATCTTGGTTCTGCCTCAGGCTCAGGAGCGGCTTCTCCAGCACCGATTGTATATTCCAATGGATTAGTTAAATCAAGCACAAGTGTTGTTTCTCCAGCAGGTAGATCAACCGAAATAACTGTACCGGTTTCTCCAAATGAAAGATTCTGTGAGTTTCCTCCAAATGCGACATTCTGTTGAATAGCCGGTCCCATATCCGAAGTTTCCTTATTATATAGGCTACCTTGTCCCTTATACTTATTGAAACCGTTGAGGCCGAAGTGAGATTTATGGGAAGAGTCCATTGATTTGCCTTCATATTGTATGTCATCTCACCTACTATATCACCCGATACGGTTAAGTTTTCAATGTGAAGACCGCTCCACCAGCCCTCAACTGTATTAAGCGTTGTAAAGTAGCAACCGGCAGGATCGGGGAACCAGAAATTCCAATGGTCATCAGCAGAGGAGGCAAAGAACGTTTTACCGGATTCTCCAAGATTGCCCCACACTACGTTGTTTGCTTCACGGAACCACCAGTTAGTCCAACCATTTACTCCCATGAATCCTTTATAGATACCATTTTCTTCTGGCGAAGCAAGTTTCATGGACGTTTCATTCCAATCTTTATCAAGAACAGTGCCCAGAATGAGGTGTATTCGGTAGGATTGAACCATTACCTTGATTACTGATGAATACGTCGGCTCAACATTGGCAGCCAAAACTGAGCGAACACGAATGTACAGAGGTGCTTTCTCATCAGCTGTATATCCAAGACGGCCTAATAAAGAGTTGAGTTCTTCGCAAAGGAACTGTTTTGAACGTACACCTTTTTCTACAGTTAGATCTATTGTTGATGAGAACTGCTCATCTTTAGACAATTGAAGTGTCTCTTCCGCAGCATTGACAGGCGCCTGTATAAGAGAGTTATCCAAGGACAACTGTCCATCGCCACTCCAATAAATGGTCATGGCGAGAGCCTGGGGATTATTTGCACTCAGGATTATTTCTCCTGTCGCACCTCCTAATGTAATGTCATCGGAAGGTATGACATAGACAGGCTCTATGTCGCTTTCGCATGATGCCAAGCCCATTATAAAAGCTCCCGACATCAATGCTGTCCGAATTATATTAAAAATTTTCATGATTTAATATCAATATAATGGGTTTGTAAGATTTGGATTAGCAGTCAAGTCTGTATCCGGAATCGGATATATGTTATATTTTGCATTTACAGCACGACCATCCAGTACGCCACCTTTCCATTGCCAGATATACGAATCGGTTGTGAACTTGTCAAACCGGACAAGGTCTGTTCGCCGTATTGATTCAAGATATAGTTCTCGTCCACGTTCATCAAGAATAAAGTCAAGAGTGAAATCTCCGTCAGAAATCTTGCCACTTTCATCACCGTTGTAAGCACGTAACCTAACTTTATTAACTAATTCGAGTGCTTCTGCTCTTGAAATACCTGCCCCACCTCTCAGTAAAGCTTCGGCAGCCATCAGATACACATCAGCCAGTCGAATCATTGGATAGTCTGTTGAACAGCCAGTTGCAGCTGAGTTAGAGGCTGCGACACCATCATCTGTAAGATTAGTGAACTTCTCAAAGAAATAGCCCTCAGATTGATTATCTATAGCACCTGTAAAGAACTGCTCCTGACCATCTGTGTAGAACATAGCACGAGAATCACCTGTTGTGGCGATGTCTCCGAATTTGGAGGTGATTTCTCCACGGGCACGGAACATACCCCAGCCGTTTGTCAAACCATATTTTGCAGGATAGATCGGAAGAGCACACGTCTGAACTCCAGTCACG
>CAQBGY010000771.1 GCA_948759685.1 uncultured Eubacterium sp. | reverse complement strand
AAGGTGGACTGCTGCAAAAGGAGATAAAGACGATATGTAAGATATATGATACTTAAATGGATTAGGCATTAAAACGGAAAAGCGTTTGTTGGAAGAAAACCAATGAACGCTTTCCTAATGTTCCTAATGATTTCATAATGATATAGAAGAATTTTATTCTCGTAGTTACGTGCAAAAAACATACAAAATTACCTTTGTGATGAATATTAATCTTCTAAATTTACATTTTCTTACAATTAGTGCAGTAAATGCGCAGGCTGCTGAACGGTTGCAAAAATTTTACAATTTAGAAACATTTTTGTGGTATTCTTTTATTATCTTGGAAAGAAAACTTAGAAATACATGATGGTTATTATCTTGTCAAGCCGGTTGAAGAAAGTGCAGAATATTGTTCAGAGAAGGGAGTTGATAAAAGATGGCTGAAATATTAATTGTAGAGGATGAATTGTCCATTAATGAATTAATACGCAGAAACCTGAGCCTTACAGGGCATCACTGCACACAGGCTTTTGATGGATTGTCTGCGGTCACACTCCTGGAAAATGGAAAGTTTGATTTGATTGTGCTGGATATTATGCTGCCTGGACTGGGCGGTTATCAGGTGTTTGAAAGAGCTTTTGGAACGCCGGTTTTTTTCTGACAGCGAAAAGTGTATTGACTGACAAGCTGAAAGGACTGGCTATGGGGGCGGATGATTACTTGACAAAGCCGTTTCAGACGCTGGAACTGGTAGCAGGGGTGGAAGCGGTACTGCGGCGGACGAAAAAACTCAATCTTTGTGATGGGCGACTTGAAATGTGACAGACATCACTGCGTCATAAACTGCATTTGGAAAATCAGATTAGGACAGTGTATAAACTGGGATATCGCTTGGAGGTTCATGAATGAAAAAGAAGATTTTTTTCGCTGCGCTGGTTCTGTTTATTGTGTTTCTCAATTCGCTGATTCTGATTGTTTCAATCATTATGCTAAAGGACAAGCTTTCAGATGTCCGGGATAAATGTCTGGCAGAGCATTATGTCATTGCGTCATCTCTGATTGGAGATATGCAGGCATTGGATGCAGAGGGGAAATTGTGTGGAAGAAACATAGATAGCCTGATGCGCTTGTACTCGCGGTATCTGCAAGGAAAGGGAAACGCACTCGCAGTGTCTTTTTCAGGGGAATGGATATATAGAAGTCCTGCATTTGCATCGGAAGAAAACATGATTTGTCCGCCAGATACAGGTTACAGTCAGGAAAGGCTTGTTTATATGGAAAATGGAAAACATCCTGTCATGTGCGTTTATGGCAGCTTTCCGGCTCCGTGGCAGGATTACCGAGGCATCCTCAAGTTGTTTAATCTGGGTTTCTATCTGTTCTGCCATAAGATTAAAATGGTGTGCCACACTGGAAATTTCATCCTTTCCTTGAATTGGAATCCTACTGCCGTAATTTCCATTTGCAATCTTTGCAGATGTACTGGAAATCTGTCTCGACGGGCGAAAAATAATATTCAGGAATTGAAACAGCTTTTCTTGAAAAGGGGAAAAAAGCCATTGAACAGGAAGAAGAAAAGGAAACACCAACACAGGAAAATAAACCAGATACTCTTATTTCAATGCTGATGGAATGGCAGCAAAGCCGGAGTGCATTTATTCAGGATAACAATATCCGCCAACGCATAGATACGAGAGCGGGAAATGTAAAAGGTTTTTACAATGTCCCACCCTTGTCCCAATTCTGTCCACCAGAGATTAGTGACAAGAGTATAGAGAATAGAGATAAGAACTTAGATAGGGAGGGTGAGAGCTTGTGATTGATGCGGTTGTTGATGAAGTGCTGAAAGAAATGGGAGATGCCGCAAATGAGGGAATAAGGGCGGCTGATGATTATAAAGATACTGAAACAGGTCTTTTGATATGTGGGAAATGCCACACAAGGAGACAGAAACGAATATCGTTTTTGGGAGAGGAACGCATTGTCTGTTGTCTTTGCAGATGTGCGACGGAGGAACTGGAAAAAGCAGGACAAGAACGTAAGGACAGGGAAACAATGGAGGGCATTTCGAGGCTGAAAAGGGACTGCAGGACAAGACTTTCTTCGGCTACACATTTGCAAACTTTGACGGAACACACCCTTGCGTCGGATATGCACGCCGTTATGTGGAGCATTTTACGGAACTGAGGGAAAAAGGGCAGGGATTATTGCTGTGGAGCGATGTGGGAACAGGAAAGACATTTCTTGCAGGCTGTATTGCCAATGCGCTCATGGACAGGAATATTCCTGCCCTGATGACAAGTTTCCCGAAGCTGATTCCTGTTGCTTTTTCAGGAAAAAATTACCGGACAGACAAAGGCAGGAAGAATATGGAGAATGCGGCGGGCATATTGAGGGATGAATCAGCGTGAAATGCTGTTGAATTTGAGATAAAAAAATGATATGATAAAGGCACAAAAAGGAAGGAATTAAGATATGGCAAATATATATGACGGGGCATTCCGGACAATATTAAATGACTGCCGGAAGCTGATAATCCCCGTAATCAAATATAGAATTTATATAAGTCCATATATGTCTATATATCTTGATAAAACTACATAATATAAGGCTTTTGATAATAATAGGTTCTATATATCTCTACACCACTTTACAACTTTTGAAAAAAAGTAACGCACAAGGCACATTTCGTAGTA
>CAQBGY010000770.1 GCA_948759685.1 uncultured Eubacterium sp. | reverse complement strand
TCTTCTACGATAAAGGCAGAAGTATTCATTTTAGCAAAAATGTTTCCATGCTCATAATGTAGGACCATTTTACGTTGTAGCACGTTCTTTTTATTAAAAACTTGAAAGTAAAACTTTCCCTCATCATAATAAAAGATACTTCTGGGTGTATCTTCATCAATATTATATTCGGGTATATCAGCTTGGTTGTCTGGGATGCGAGCAAAATCTTCCGGTAATTCATAATTGACATACGTGATATTTTCTCCACGCCGACTTATGATATCACCGTCAAATATATCCTCTTCTATACCTTCAGGCTTTAATATTGCTCCTCCTTTTATGAATATGTTTTTAATTTCAGTTGTAATATCTTCCTTGAGAGGAATATACTTTACCGTATAGTCGTGCATCAATGCGTAGAATTGGCTCATATTACTTTTCATTAATTATTAAACCCATATAATCGGTCACCTCAACAAACTTTTTAATTTGATTCTTATTCCTAATACATCTTTTAGAAATGAGAATATAGGTGTTTTCTTCGGTATATACTTCATAATAACGGTATCCCCATATTGAACAAAGTAAATTATAGTTAGTGTTATTGTAACTTGCAACTGCGATAAAACAACATTGAAGTATTACACATACAAATAACACCATAAAATCAAGGCTGTCGGCAAATATCGTCAACCAAGGGATTATAGATGACATTACCTGATCAGCACTATTCTGAGATAGATTTGAATAAGATTGTACTTTTATCGTTTTTCCTTCTTTGCGTTTCTTTTCCTTTTGGCATAGAAATATTTTAATGCCGATAAAGCATATTAGCATAAATACAAAGCTGATATTTATGCTATACCATTCAAAACTAGTAGGTATCTTAGCGTTTGTTAGCATATCATTCCACACTAGAAAATAGTTCTCACTATCCTTTATTACTCCTATTAAACCAAGTGACAAAAAAGTTGGAGTAGTCACAGTGGTAGTTAATAAAAACTTAGAAATAAAGCTAGCCATTATGTTTACTGGTTACTTGAAAGTTGAAAATAATTTGCTTATTTCTTCTTCGGTTTCAAATATAGGTGTTGCTCCATATTCTCCATTAAGATAACTATTTTGTAACATTTTATCAAAGCGTACATTGTATAAATTATCCATTCTTCCAAATGAACTAATTCCATTACTACTTTTCCTCATCAACCAAATTTCGTCTTTTCTGAACACTTTCTGATTCATTAAAGAGCTCTCATGCGTGGTAAAAATCAACTGACTAGAAACATCTTTTGAATACTTGTAAAACAAAGTAATTATTTGTTGAATAAGTGCAGGATGTAGACTACGTTCCATTTCATCAACAACAAAGACTTTTCCACCTTGAATCAAATCTAAAATAAGTGGAATGTAATCAAATAAACGTTTTGTACCATCGCTCTCATCGCCTAGAGAGAAAAGTTCCACATCTGTATCATCTATCTTTTTATGAACTGTCATCAATTTTTTAGCCTTTATCTCACCATCAATTAGGTTGATTAAATACAAATTATCATCAAAGCGTAGGGTTCCAAACGCTTCGTCAGTATTGGATTTTGATAAATCTGTTTTAATTGCACGTTGCAAGTCTTGTGGAATTCCAAGTTTTTCAAATTGTACTTCGATTAATTTTACTCCATCTACGCCTGTATTGAAGTATCTTAAAAGTGCTCCAAAGCCACGTTTTAATTCGTTGTCATCAGCCGCTTTAAGTAGTACGCCCTGTTTATACGGTGTGTCTGGGAATATTATTTTTAGAGAATTTACAAACCAATTAATAACAGAGTCCAAATCTTTAATATTTGACACATTCTCATGAATATTACGACTCATAACTTCATGAAGAAATAATTGTCTTTGTGGCGTTGCTTTTGCTAGAAAAGACAAGAACTGTGATTCTTCTTCTTTTGGATTGAGTTTAAGTAGGTATGAAATATCAAATTCTGATTTTTCTGTTTCTCTTTGAAAAATAATACAATCGTTGCTTCTATTTATTTGTTTAAGCCATTCAGAACTTATTTGTTCTGCGTTGTAGCTAAAACCATATTCATATTTTTTATTATCACAGAGTATGTGATAAATAATAGTCGTATCCTTTTTCTTATTCTCAGAACTTAACCGAAAGGGATAGAAATCTATTAAGTCATCTGTCCTTGTTCCTCTTAAAACAAGTTTTTTCCCTAGCTCAATGGCTTTGACGAAGTTACTCTTTCCGCCTGCGTTCGCTCCAAAC
This sequence comes from uncultured Eubacterium sp., assembly GCA_948759685.1. The sequence continues at coordinate 426 of CAQBGY010000770.1, read as the reverse complement.
ATTGCAGCTGACTTTAACACCCACTGTCCTTTAATGGACTCTGTTTTATGTTCTTTTTTTAACGTGCCTTTACTAGGTTGAAGAGAGAAGATTTCCCTGTTTTTAAAAGAGAGGAAATTCTCAACTATAAATTGCTGTAGCATACATTATCTTATTAGTTGTGTAATAAAATCCTTTGCAAATATAGAGAAATTTTCTCAATACAGCAAGACTTTTACGGTTTTATTCCGTGCAACTCAAATTCAAAATGTGATTTTTTCACATTTATGTTTGTTTAAAAGAAGAAAAGTTCATATCTTTGTGGCGTCAATTCGAAATTAAGACCCTGGCTAACGGACCAGAGAGTTGACTTTCTTTATTATGAGTGATTTTTACTATGTAAACAAAATTGCCCAACCTACGGGTGAACATGAAGTCCATGCATCA
>CAQBGY010000769.1 GCA_948759685.1 uncultured Eubacterium sp. | reverse complement strand
GACCACCGAGATCTACACTCTTTCCCTACACGACGCTCTTCCGATCTCTCTTGTAAAGAGGCTGAAAGCGGTAAGATGAGCGTTTCTAAATTGAAGGTCAGTAGCTGTTCCCAAACATTGAAATCGGACAGTCCGTATCTGGAAGAAGAATTCAGATTTGAAAAGATCAATGACTATTCTTATCAATTCGTGCATGAGAATTTATTACTGAATTGTGACATTGATATCTGCAAGATTGAAATCGTAAAAGATAAGGACGGTTTTATCATTTATGAATCTTCAGAAGCCGGAGGAGCGGATTGCGTTTGTCCTAAAGATATATCCTTTGTCATTAATAGTACGGAAAAACTTTCAGGTTGTACCGTTACAGTTTATTACAATAATATTTTTTATCATACAGGAATAATTCATTAAAATGAAAAACGTAAAATTAATCATAAGTGTTATCAGTTTAGTTATTTGTATATCTACAAATAACTTGAATGCTCAAATTGATTGTAATAGTGCATGGAATATAGTAAAGCATGAAGTTTTAAATAATGATACAACCAATATAAATGTGTATGTATCAACCAACTTATATTCCAAGTATGATTCAATTGATACTTATATTGGAAAAACAGTATCTGAGCATTTTGACAGTTGGTTTTTCTTTATAGATGACAAACCATATAATGATTGGAGCCATAATTGCCGATATGTTTTTGTTCGTAGTGATGGGGATTCTGTAACTGTAAGAAATGAGCAAATGCCTCCAATATTAGAAAATATGATAAATATTGTTAGGTATCGTATTTCAGATCAAAATATTATTGACATAGATAATGACTTCAATGAAAGTATATCAGCAAACTCTATAACAGTTTCTACCAACAACAAATATGCAGTCATAATAAGTGGAGGTATGAGTCTTGCTAATAATCATGTACGATATTGGAATCATTGTTCCGCCTTTTATAAAACATTAGTAAATCTATACAATTACAATCCTTCTAATATTTTTGTACTTATGTCAGATGGAACAAACCCTGCGCATGACAGAACATTACAAGATGGGACTACTGATTCTTCTCCCTTAGATTTAAATGGGGATGGAATGCCCGATATACAATATTCTGCTACAAAAAGTAATATAAGTACAGTATTTAATACTTTGGCTAATGCAATTACGACTAATGATGATTTGACTATATTCGTGACAGATCATGGAGGTAGTTTTTCTGAAAACAGTTCTTGCTTTTTCCTTTGGAATGACTATATAATGGATTACGAATTTGCAAATGAAGTCAGGAAAGTTAATACAAGAAGTACCCATCTTATTTTAGGTCAATGTCATAGTGGCGGTTTTATTGATGATTTTAAATCATTTTCTAATTACAGTATAACAACGTCTTGTCGTTGGGATGAAAGCGCATCTTCTAAACCTCCTTATAATTATAGCGAATTTTTATATCATTGGTTATCTGCCGTTTACAAAAAGAAACCAGATACCAATGTAGTTGTAAATGCTGATTCTAATTTTGATGGTTCAATTTCTTATTATGAAGCCTATCAATATGCTTTATCTAAAGATGGGATTAGTACAGAACATCCTCAATATATTTCAACACCATCAAATTTAGGTGCGAATGTTTCATTGAATGGATACGATTATCAAATTAGTCTTTCCGGTCCAGACATGTTATGCTCGGGCGATGGCCCGTTCGCTTATTCTGTTTCCAATGTCCCGGCTAACGCGACGGTGAAATGGACTTGTTCCGGTGGTGTCAGTTTGACCGGAGGTAATACAGGAACAAGTTGTTATGCGAAAGGAACAACTCCCGGATATGCGCATATAAAAGCTGCCGTGAATATAAATGGAACAACTGTTGAATTCGGTAAAAATCTTGAAATTGCTTCCAAATCCGGCAATCCGTATCTTTCCTATACATCGGACGACCGTTATATTTATCTGACTATCCATACACCCAATATCTACGGTATCCGTCAGTTTATCTGGAATGCGACCCCTATAGGAAGCGGCGGTTCCTCTCAAAGTTCCACCACAGGTCCTGCCGGAGATTCTTGGTCGATACCAAAAGGAAGCTACAACGTGGAATGCCGTATCGTTACCCAATGTGCCCATTTGATTGCGACAACAACCATTGGCGGTTACCGGTCTGCAGTATATCCAAATCCTGTGGATAATACGCTACATATTGATATCGCGGAACCACAGGAAACAGAAAACGCAACAACAATTTCTACCCAACAAAAAGTGTTGTCAAGTTCACACGAACTACGCTTGTTCAACTTCCAAGGGAATCTTGTTCGCAACTTGCGTGCAACAGATCGTCAAATATCCATTGATGTCTCCGCATTGCCGGAGGGTAACTATTTCTTGCATATCATTCGCGCAGATACCACCGAACCGGAAGTCCATAAAGTCATTATTTCCCATTAACTGATATAAAATAATTGTCAGCGGAAAGGCTTTTCCATACTTTCCACTGACAGACAAAAAACAGCCATCGGCGAAAAAGATGCCAAAACAGGGCATAAAAGCACCTCCAACATGGCGGATAAACATCCATGCATCCCCGTAAAGGCCTCGTGCAGGCCCGGGTCTGCTCCTCTCCCACCCCCGGGTCTTAAGCGGCTTTAAAAGCTGTTTTTGACAAAAGAAAAGCCTGTCTTGATGAAAAAAG
>CAQBGY010000768.1 GCA_948759685.1 uncultured Eubacterium sp. | reverse complement strand
CCACAAGCATTGCGGACACGCCCTTCGTGTATCTGGCACGGCACCTGCACCAGAAGAAACAGGCGGTTCCCACTGACGCCAAAAGCCACTGATCAGAATTTAGGAACTGTTCAGAAATTACTCATGACAATTACTTGTCTAAATGTCCATCTGCGTCATCAGAAAATCTTGACATAGCCCGCTATGCCTGCGATTTTCTTCTTTGCAGCTGAACATTTATACGGCATACTTGTCACAAGTAATTTCATCACAGTTCCTTACGGAAAAGAACACGCTTGAGAGTTCAGGATTTCATGGGTATCTAAGAAACCATGAAATCCTGAGATATCAAATTGTTTTGCTCCAAGTTCATGAAACCTATTTTCAACAACTGCTTTTTAGATCTGCTTTTTGCATAATCAACACCTTCCGTAACTTGCGATTTCCTTTCTGCCGCGCTTCTGTACATACACGGCAGTTACTTTTCATAAAATACTAATGTAAGTCTTTCATTTATGACTTCTGTTTTGCCCGTCCGGCGATATCCCATTTTTTCATACAGATAACAGTTTTTAGCTTCCTGCAAAATTGTGTCCAGCTCCCAATTTTCATTTCCATGTATTTCTTCACACAGCCGGATTGCTTTCTGTGCGATGCCTTTCCCTTGAAATTCCGGCAAGATAAATATGGGGGAAATTCTTTTGTTTTTTCCGTTTTCCTTTAAGTCAACAATACGAATCGCTCCTGCTTTCTTCTGACCGATACAGATAAAATAGTAAAACGTAAAGTCCTGTTTCAAGCGTGCTGCTACTTTTTCCATACTCTCATTTCCGGGATTGGTGTCAAAATCCTGATATTTTTCCAATAATTCTTTGAAAGATTCAACCTGCATAGCATGTAGTTCTTGTGCGTTGTCTATAGTTGCCCTTGATAATGTTATTTCCATATAAAACCTCCGTATTAGATGAAATCAATCCTATTCAGTTGATGTATATTTTTATTTCTATAAACCAAGTCCTCCCTTACCGTAAATCCGACCTTTTCCCAGAAAGCATTGCCTGATACATTTTTCTCAAATGCCACCAATACCACTTTGTGTATGCCCTCTTCGATATTCATTGTCCTAATTGTCATTATCTCCATTCCTCCTGACGAATCTTTCTGAATTTCTCCAGCCGGTAATGCTGCTCATCATCCAGCTCTTTTATTCCGTTTTTATATTCATATCCCTTTTTCCGGTAAAATTCTACCGCAGTAATTGATGCGGGAATTTCTATTCTTTCTGCTCTTAAAAAAAATTCATCGGATTCAAGGGTATCAATGATATTGCTGCCAATCCCCTGCCCATGAAATTCCGGCAGCACAAAAATGGTGAGCAATATACTTTCTGTAAGACTTCCCCAAAAACTTGATATCGAACCAACACCCACAATTCTATTTTCATGCCAAAACACATATACATGTGCGTATTCTGCTACACCTTTGAACCAATTTACATCATGTGTGGCAGAGAGTGCATCTATAGCTTTTTCCCCGTAATCTTTTACATTGACTTCTCTAAAATTTCTTAGAATTAGATTTACAATTTCTTCCGCATCTTCTTCACGATAAGGCTGAATAATAACCTCTGTTCCATTTGATAATTTCATAAAAATCTCCTTTCCAAACAAAAAAGCACCAAACATACAATATGTCCAGTGCACTTCTAAAACGATCGGCTATTACAAGCATTCTATCATCATTACAACTTACATCTACCGATTTACATGCACAGACATATCAGACCTACCTGCGTAACCGTGCATCGAATCGAAACACAATTACTTCTAAGTACGTCTGTAATACATGTACATATCGTTCATTGTAAAATGTAAGTTCTGCATTTCCATGTTCTCCTAAACTTTTTTATTAACCTACCACAATTCTATTTTTATGTCAAGAAATATTTTTTGAACAGAAAGGCAAATGAACGGCAAATGAAAAAGGCAAAAGTGGCAGAGAGATATCTGAGGTATGGCAATCTTGTTCAGTTTTATTAAGCGTTCTTTTGGCGGATTTTTTAATCGTTCTATTACAAGAAGATTGATAAGGTCGGTATGAAAATTCTTTACTTCGTCAATGAATGTGGTATAATTTCTATTAGCACAGACAGACAAATCAAAATTTTTTGGAGGTAAAATAAAGATGAGCGAAATTATATTTTTAAGATGCGATGGAAATAACAAAGATTTTATAGAAAATTGCAGGTTGCTTGATGAGGACTTAGATTTGCGAGTTGGAAAAATAATTAAACGAGATAAGTACGCTCAATATAACCTAATTGATAAAATAAACGAAGCGATAGTTGTCTATCGAGGCAATAATCCGATTGGTGGTGGTTCGATACGTCCTTATGATGAAAATACAATAGAGCTAAAAAGAGTGTTTGTCATACCAGATGAACAAGGAAAGGGCATAGGAACAGAGCTGGTTTCTAAACTAATAGAGTGGGCGAAAGAATTGGGATATAAGAAAATGATTTTGGAAACAGGAGAACTTTTAGCGGAATCTTGTCATGTATATTCAAAGTTAGGATTTAAGCAAATTGCTAATTATGGTGCGTATGTAGATATGCCGGAATCTCTTTGTATGGGAAAAGAATTGTAAATTGAAACAGAGAAATTCTCGTTTTGAGAGGTCAAGTATAAAGAGAAATCAAAATTATTTGGAGGTA
>CAQBGY010000767.1 GCA_948759685.1 uncultured Eubacterium sp. | reverse complement strand
CATGGGATACGAGATCATTGAACGCACGATTGACAAAAAGGGGCAGTTTCTTCTTATCCCGGACATTGAGGCCAATGTATGGTGGACCAATACGGATTTCACTGACCGGGAAGTCATCGGACATTACCACGCCCATGGGGAGAGCGAACAGTTCCACAGTGAGCTGAAGACAGACATGGACCTTGAACGGCTTCCATCCGGCAAGTTCGAGACCAATGAACTGGTGCTGGAACTTGCCATACTGTCCTACAACATACTGCGCATGATCGGGCAGGAATCGCTTGGGAAAAAGACCCCCATCTGAAACGGACAGTGAAGCGCCGCAGGCACAGGACGGTCATCAATAACCTGATCAATATGGCATGCCATGTGACGGAACATGCCCGGAAACTGATCATAGGCTTAGGGAAAAGCAATGTCTGGCGCGATGTCTTCCGGCATGTGTATTATGCCTTTGAATATTTTACCCTCTAACCGGATGACAACAGGATATCTGCCACCCACGCCCCTGTAGGAACAGGGCTTGTGGATTGATGCCATTTTTATAGAACAACGGACATTGCTACACAAAAATGTGACATGACGCCTATGTTTTTCCGGATAATTTCATCCGGTTTTAATATGAGGTCAAGCTCACGGATTCAGGTATTACTTAGAAGAAAATGCAAGTGGTTTTTAGCAATAATTAATCACCGCCTATATAGGAAATATTAATGAAGAAAGTAGATATTAATGAAGCGAAAAATTGAATATACTGTAGTAGTGCATGACAAAAATAGAATATGACATACGTTAAGGTATCTGATAAGGAGTATGGTTGTTAATTGGTTCAATAAAAGGGAAACAGAATTATTTTGTCAGGATCATAATGTCATGGATAATTCAGGTTTTGCATAAGGCATAGAAGGGAGCGAAGAATATATTAGTCAATTCTGTCCCTTGTTGATTTTTGCCAATAGTGATATCCTAAAATAAAAAATGTTTGTGAATAAATATATACTCGCGATTATTGGTTAAACAAATAATCGCATATCATAGATTAAGTTTCTGATACTTTTGTTTCTCACAAAAGCTGACTTATCAAGGATTCCAGAGATTTTGTGGCATCAGGAACTTACTATTTCTCACACTAGAATTCTAAGGATATAGGATTTACGATGCAAAATGAAATATATCGGAGGACAATAGTAACAGTTCAGCCTAGGACTTAGTATTTAATGCTAAGTTCGTGAAACAGCGTAATGGTTGAGACGCATCAAGCCAGCCCTGGAGCGTTTTTGCATGGATTGATGTCTGTAACAGGAAGCCGAAGGCTGAACTGCTATGCACAATAGATAATAAAATACGAGGTGTAATTAATGGATAGTATACTTAAGGAAAACAGCAGTAAAATAAAGGAAAAGTTTTTATTGCCATTACAAAATAATAAACAAATAGAACATAGGCTGCATGAAGAAAGTAATAGGCAGAGACCAGATGGCGAATACCAACGGGATTATACTAGAATTTTATATGCATCTTCGTTTAGAAGGTTACAGGGCAAAATGCAACTATTTGCAGTACAGTCGGATCAGTTTATAAGGAACAGACTTACGCATAGTTTGGAAGTTTCTCAAATTGCAAGATCCATAGCAACTGAAATTGGATATAGTGGAAGTGATATTTATGTTGTTGAGGCATGCGCTCTTGCACATGATATTGGGAATCCGCCATTTGGACATGCGGGGGAGCGGTATTTAAATGAATTGAGCAGGCAATTTGGTGGTTTTGAAGGAAATGCGCAGACACTTAGGATACTTACAACTGTTGAGCAGAAAAGAGCAGACTTTCAGGGTGTGAATTTGACATATAGGACATTGCTTGGTATTTTAAAATATTATAATTCTTTCAATAAGTCATTGGGAAAGGACGAGTATTCAAAACAAAAATTTGTATATGAGAATGATTATAATTTAGTTAAAAAGATTATTTCAGATACAAATATTAAACTAAGAACCCTTGATGTACAAATTGTAGATTTAGCGGATGAAATTGCATATGCAGCACATGATTTAGAGGATGGTCTTAGAATGGGAACATTTACTGTGGATGACATTTTTCATGATTTTTGTAAAAATGTTCAGGACGAAAAATGTAAAAAAAAGTTGGAAGAAATTTTTAGTGAAGGTAAGGATAAGGTGGGGTTTAAGGATCAAAAGATAAATTCTACAGAATTTGCAAAATTATATCGAAAGGAAATTACATCAAGAATAATCAATGTGTTAATTAATGATATTGGAATAGTAGATTTAACAGATAGTGAAAAAATAAAAAAGGAACAGATAGAAAAAAGGAAATAGGATTTGTCAATTTTAGAGAGTTAGCGCAAGGATTGAAAAAGACCACTTATGATTGTATTACTAATAATGATAAGGTATATGCGTATGAAAATAATGGGAAGAAAATGCTTAAATGGTTGTTTGAGTTTTACCTTAAAAATACAAATTATCTGCCACCGGAGTATAGAGCTGATAATATTATTAATCAATATAAGAAAAGTTATGCTAAAGAAAATGAAGACAAAAAATTGAAAAAGAAGTTGCAAAAAAGATTAATAATAGATTATATATCAGGTATGATGGATGAATATGTAAAAACTTCTTATAATTATCCGTATTCGTGACGAATCTGTTCAGGATTCAGAGACGGATACTTTGTGCA
>CAQBGY010000766.1 GCA_948759685.1 uncultured Eubacterium sp. | reverse complement strand
TCGGGGTATCCCGTTTTCTTCTATTTGTAGTTCATCAGAATAGTATTCGTCCGTGTTACAGCTATGAATAATAAAGATAGTCGCTAATCCAAAGACAAGCGTCATTGCATAATACAAAAAATGTCTTTTCTTTCTCATAATTATAAGTGTTTGATTTATTTTGAGTGCAAGGTAATAAAAAAAAGATTCATCATAATGATATCTGTTTTGAAAAAAAGGAGATTGTTTAGTTTTGATACATTTATTGTGTTACAATATTGCATTAAATTAAGAAACAGAAACCAGTGAAAAGTCTTTCTATGCTGCTATGACGGCTTTACGAGTGTAACATTAATGAGGTCTTATCTTAGAAAAGACTGTTTTAGTTCAACGAGGTATAAGAATTCTATTTTACACTGTTACAATATTGAAGAAATATAAAAAAATATTGTACTAGAACCCTCTATAGCCTTTTGTAAGGTTTGAAATAGTGTAACACACTATTGTATTGCCTCAAAATGGTTCGTATTTTTGCTGAAAAAGTAATGCGGTTATTTTTTAATGATGGATGTACGGAATTAGCGCCCATAAGATAATTGTTGTTTTTACAACATGTGGCTCTCTGCAAAACAGCGATTGCTTGACTAATCGTGATTGTAAAGAAATAAGGGATTGTGGTTTTCTTACTTCTGAAACATGCGATGGGATATGTGTGTTTGGTGGTTAATGACATTTGAAATTATTTATTAATTGAACTTATTCCTTTTAATTTTATAAAAATGAAAGTATCTACTATCTTGAAATGTATTGTGACAGCTTTTTTAGCTTTTATAATTGTTTATTTATCATGTAATTTCCCATTGTTTAATGCGGAGTTGATTTTTCTTTATATGGTTATTATAATGATAATCATATACCTGTATGCGGGTAAGAAAGTAAGATATATGATACAGTTGTCTTTTTTTTGGGGAATAATTTATGCTTTTGTGATTATATCGTTACGAAGTATTTCCCGCAATCATGCAATTCTTATTGGTTTTCCGACTATAGTGTTATTTACTTGGGGATTTACTTATTGTTATCGTAAAAAACTCTCGAAGAAAAATATCTTTATAATGTTATTAATGACTCTTATTTTCTTGGAAGGACCAGTACGAATTATCAATTTTTCAGGTACATTGATTTCTTTGCCATCTTTTATTTTTAATTTGGTAGCTATTCTTATTGGCTGTATGCTGTTTTTTAGCAGATATAATCGGATTATATGGCTCTCTTTTGGTGGCGTTTTGGGATGTGCAGTCTGGATGTTTTGTCAAGGAGGAGATATGTGGGCGCACAAAGTTGTTCATGGGACATACACAGGAAAAATTTACAGGCTTGCAAATGATTATTTTCTATATGATGAGAAAGGGGACACGCTGTTTTTATCTCAATTGAAGGGGAAAATTGTATTGCTGGATTTTTGGAGTAATGGTTGTGGAGTTTGTTGGGAGAAATTTCCTATGATGCAAGATTTATATGACAAATATAAGAATGAAAATGTTTTTATTGCTGGAGTTTTCGTTGAAAAGAAAGAAGGAGAATATGAAGAGAATATGAAGAAATTTAGTTGTAAATATACTTTTCCGATTTTCAAGGTTTCTAAAGATGCTTCTTTGGTGAAAGATTTGTCGGTGAAACGATTTCCTAGTCTTGCTGTTTTGGACACAGATGGGGTCTTTCGAGGTTTTGGAAATATTGAAATTGTAATAAAGATGTTTAATAATATGGTAGATACAGAAAAAGGGAAAAATGACAAATAATACGATAGATTTTTATCGGAATAGTAGCGAAACGGGCATTAATTATAAGATTATGATAGGATTTGAAGTAATAATTAATAATCGAGAACCTGTGATTATTACATCCAATGATGTGGCATATGTAATAATGAACTGTAATTATTCTTCTGGCGATAATATTCATATAGGCGGAATAGATACATTGAGTAGCCTTGTTTGGGTTGATGAGAACTTGAAAATAGGTGATAAGGTTGTAATAAAAGTAGTTGAAACATCAAAAGTATCTCCTGCTATGAAAAAAAACTGTGATAAAGATGAATTGAGAATAAAATATGAACAACTTAAAGTGGAGCTTCAGGAAAATGGGCTCATATAGATTGTATGAAAGGACTTGTTGTAAAATTTAAAAATAAAATATGCAAGGCTGGTATTCCTCAATGTGGAGTAGGTCTTGTTGCTAATATTACTTGGCATAGTGGTGTGTTTTGGAGTGTTAGTGGTTTGAGAATGCCTGAAGAAATGCACTTGGTATGGGATGGGGGATGTTGGAAATTGGGGACGTAATAGAGGTGGAAGTTGCTGAATTTGAGGAAGCTTCAATGCTTGTTGCGGAAGAAAAACACGCTTGCTTGATTGAAAATAAATCGGAGAATGTAGATGATTCGAAGGATTTGGAACATAAGTTAAATCTTTATTATCGGCTGAAAAAAGTATTGGAGGATGAGAATCAGGTAAGTGAGTGAAGATGAAGAAAATGATTGTTGTGCTATAGATAGTCCCTAGCATTGCAATGCCGTAAGTATTGGGCGGATTATGATTTGATTATTAATAAGGATTCCTTGCAGGAAGTGGTTCGGAAATATAATTATGTAATAGGGCGAATGTGCGTTCCTTATCGGGAAACCGGAAATAATAATCTGGCATATCTTGCCGCTTTTAATAG
>CAQBGY010000765.1 GCA_948759685.1 uncultured Eubacterium sp. | reverse complement strand
ACGATTATCAGTTGTCAAAGGATCATTAAAAACTGCACTCGACATTAGGTTGGGCACTGCAAGAACATGACTGGAGGAAATTTATGGAGTATTACGTTTATATCACTAATGACTGCAATATGAATTGCGCTTATTGTTCCGTACTTTTTGATACCCAAAAATATGGTGTACCAATACATCCACAATACTCTTTTCAAGATTTGGAGCGTTTTATTACCAAAACACAAGCTAAACTCAATGACCTAGTGGCTGACATATACTTTTTCGGCGGAGAGCCAACAGTTGATTGTAACTGTATAAAAGACCTAATCGCTGCTATGGAAGGTTCACATAATTACACTGTAAACTTTATCATGCATACAAATGGGCTCCTTATTCCAGAAATTCCTCAGCAAATCATTGAACGCACCGATATTGCTTTACTATCATTTAACTATGAATTAATATTTCAGAACAATGAGTTGCTTTCACCCTATTTAGGAACAATGTTGCGTGCCATTGATCGATTTAAGGAAACTAAGCCAATTCCAATCATTGGGCGCATTACAGTATCTCCAAAGACCAGTTTGTTCACCGAATGCTGTCTCATCAGCAATTTCGTTGATTATGTTTACTGGCAGATTGATAACTGTGCCGAAATGCCCAACTACCCACTTTATCAACAGCAATACAAGTATGAAATAGGTATGCTATTTAAATATTGGATAGAATGCTTGAATAAGGGGCTTTTTCTGAGATTTGTTCCGTTTATAAGCGCCGTGCGGCACCAGATTGCAGAGGTAGAGACACCATCTGAGTTTTACTGCGGTTATGGCCGTTCAATGATTTATGTGCAAACAAATGGAAAGTGTTATGCTTGTTGTGACAATGTTGCAACTGATTCTCATCTAATTGGGACTATTTATTCTGGTGTTGAATTCCCTGAAATTGATTTATCAAAAACTAAATGTGGCAACTGTTCCTATATAAAGCTATGCGGAGGCCGTTGTGGACGTATGCATAAAGACTTTAGTGAAGAAAGGGTTTCTCAGTACTGCGATTTAAATAAGTATATGTTTGATCTAATACAGGGTACAATGCCTGAAATCCGAATGCTCATTGAAAAATATCCGGATTACAAGGAGAAATTCATGGATCCAATGATTGCATATACAGAATACACAGCATAGTTTACGTTGCTTCGAAATAATCTCTGTATTCCTCAAATTTTAGTTCGCATAAGCGAAAAAGTTCCCGTCCTTTCTGATTGTGAAGTCGAAATTCCGGCGGGATCAAGACTAAACCGTATACATCTGTTTCATTTTCGGTCTGTGATATTTTCTTCATGCCAACCATCTTACAAAATTTCTCTCCCTGCTTTGTGGATGCTTCTGCAATAACTTCAGAAATGTAGATATCCCTTTCTTTTGCAAGGGCCAAAAGCATATCAATAAGAGCATTGTAAAGTCGTATAAATGCTCCTGTATTTTGATACTGAGGATCAATGGCTACTGCCGCAATGTATAACTTGTAAAAGTCTGAGAAAATATATTGTTGGATGGAATCAATTGTAAAGTCTTTGTCTTTAAAATCTCCTTGACGAATCTTTTGGTACACATCATCGGTGACTGGCAGAGCAGAAAAGTAACCAACAATCTTTTGACTGAAGGAATCTCTAACTGCAACGTGTGTCAGATTATTATATTCATACCAACTGTATGCGGTTTCAGCACTAGCAATCAAATCTTCCCTTAGCACCTTTTTATCTATTCCAAACATATCCAAGAAATCGTTACACTTAAATTCTCCTGGCATAACTATCTCAATCTTACTTGTATCAGGTATAATAGAATATTTAACATGAATATAATATATGAGAATATTCTCAAGGGCTCGGTTAATAATTGGCAGATATTTTTTGAGGCTTCCTTCGCTGTCCATGGACAAAATGAAAGATATATACTCACGCGTATTTGCACTCCCAATATTATTGCTTTCTATAAGCGCATAGAGTTCTTCGTTCTTAATATTCTCACTATCAAATCGGAAAGATTTGCGTCCCAATAGATCGCATGCGATTTCACGTACCAGCTTTTTGGCGGACAAGATTGCATACTCACTTTGGGAATTGAGAAGGTTCAAGTATTCTTTTAGTTTCAGAGAAATTAGATCGGAATTGACGGTTTCATAAGATGCAAGCTTCTTTTGTAACTCGTCTAACTTTGATGTAACAACCAAATTTTCGTTTTCTCTTTTGGATTTTGAAAGAGATCGTATGCATTCGCTGACAATCTGCTCCTTGTTCAATCGCTGAACATCTACATATTTCCGGTTCCCCAAAATTCCGGTTATAACTTCTTTGTTTACCGATGATAGCTGATATAACAAAGGAATTATCCGGCCAGTTTGAAGTGCAGAAAAATGTCCTGTTTCAAAATAGGTCCATTTGCTTTTCATAAAATTATCTGTCAATACCAGTAGCAAACAATAGGAGTTTTTTAGCCCACTTTCAATTTCGTTTAAAATAACATCTCCTGCGATTAATTCGTTTTTATCATACCACACCAAGTAGCCCATGTTCTTTAGCATATCGACGAGTTCATCGACGATATCTTCCTTATCTCTGGACGCATGAGAAACAAAAAAATCAAACATAAAGTTTCCTCCGTAGCCCAACCTAATGTCGAGTGCAGTTTTTAATGATCCTTTGACAACTGATAATCGT
>CAQBGY010000764.1 GCA_948759685.1 uncultured Eubacterium sp. | reverse complement strand
GTCCTCCAACAAATTAACCAATATGGATACATAGTCCTTATCTTTTGTTGCATGACTAATGAATATCTTTGGCTTTTTAACTACCATTTGGCTTTCCTCCAATAATACTGAATTCTGAATACTATTTGGATAATATTTGTCTATATTTTTATAAATCGCCCGTAATCCCCCTTGTAATTCATTAAAGGATTTTTCATCTTTCCAACTATTAAAACCTTGTTTAATCAGTACCAAAATATCCCATATAAACTGATCACTTGTCCTGTCATATATTTCCTGCAACTCTAATTGCACTTCTCGTTTCCACAAAGTAAAGTCTGCATTATCATATATTACGTTGTGAACAGGCAGTCCTTGTCCACCCGTGCTGTGAAATTTTGTCTTTATCTGCTCTGTATCTTCTATAAGCTTTACTAAATCTTCCTTCATCTACATAATCCCCTAATCACCCCAGTAATCTTCTCCTTCTTCAGATATACTGCTAATTCCGAATAGCAACTGTAAAAAATCCTGTTTTTCATTTAGAATACGGATAACCCTTACGGTATCACCCTCAACCCTGTAAAAAATATAATTAGGCTTTACAACCAAATAATGGTAATCTGTTGGATATTCTATCAGATCCTCTAAGCAAGGACCTTCTCCCGGAAACAATTCTAACTGTTTGACAGTTGATGTAATCTCCTTGGAACAGGATTTTGCCTTGCTTTCGCCAAACTGCTTGGCAACATAAGCCTTTATCCCCTGTAGATCATCCAACGCTTTTGGTGTATAAATCAATTTCGGCATTTCACAATCCCAACGCAGCCTCTACTTCATCCGCTGTTAACCAACCCTTTTCTCTAGCAGACTGCTCTCCTTCTTCCAGTTTTGTCAAAAGCTGAATAGTTGCTTTTAATCGATCCAATTCGTCAACATCCACAATAGCGTATGCTCCCCGACCATTCCGAGTCAGATACACTGGTTGGTTTGTTTTTACTTCTTTTAATACTTCTGTATAATTTCGCAAATCTGATATTGGCTTAATATTTGGCATAGTCATCATCTCCTTTGCATTTATTATATGCAATACACAGATAAATAGCAAGAAAATTAACGTGCTAATTTACAGCTTATAAATTACCCTTCATTTTCATTTCTGGCTTGAAGATCACATATAATTACATTGTTAACCATCCTCTCCCCTTTAGTTCTAGTGGCAACATTAGTAACAAGAAACATAATCACCAAATATATAACACATTCTATTTTGAAAGGAACTAATTGCAATACTATCGAAAATATAAAATATAACACCAAAATAACAACTGTCGAGCTAGTCATATCCCTACAAACTAAATAATCTCTATTGGCTACATATACCATCTTATTATCTCTATATCTGTTATATATTTTATACCAAGCCGAATTTTCATATCTATATTTATGATCCCTTTGGTTTGGCATGTTATCATATATACTTTTATACCGTTCCAGAACTTGCTCTTGAGTAAACCTTATATCCTTTACTTTTTCTTTCATTCTGCTAAATACAGTTTCCCCTGGCAAGTGCCCCCAAAAATATATTATTTTGTTTTTCATACCTTCTGAGAATAAAGAATCTGATAACAAAACGAAAATATACAAAATAGACAAAAATAGTGCAGAATTAAATATCGTAACCAATAACGTTGTGAATTTATCATTCTGGTTCAGCAATCCTTCAATCGTTATTATCTTCTCTACATAAATAATCACAAATATATTCGCTAATGCATACAGTTTTAGTTCTTTGTCTCTATAATCTTTTATGTCTCCCACTTTTGTCTCCTTATCATTGCAAAACCCAATTTCCAATATTGTTATGAGCTATTATGCTCATCAGGAAAGGTCTGTTCCCTTTACCGACCATTTCAAATGCTTTATAATCTGTTTCACTTGGCATGATACTCCCGTTAGGATGCGTGTGCCACTCTCCAATATAGTCAATCATACCGCCTGTACTTCCTTTAATTTGTTTGATTTTCTCAGCTACTCTCTGTATTCCTCCTGTAACATTCCCACCACTTCTCTTATTGTCTTCAGGTATATATGTATCCACGATGGTAAATCGTTTCAACCGTTCATTGATATGTCCGAACCAAATACCCATATTTTCTGTTCTTTCGTAAGAAATTCGATTAAGCCACTCTATCATTTTGCTTGGACAATGGATAGTCCATCCTTCTTCTGATTTCCATGACGTATATTTTCCAATTGTGAATACTTTAATAAAGTTATTTTCAGGTGCATCCTTATTAAAATAATTTATTATCAATGTCCCGCCATCAAGTTGAGAATACTTGTTTATGCAATGCGGTATAATGCTTGCATGGTTGCTGATTGTTGCATCATCTAATACCATGGTATCAGAGCTGCATCCAAAACCAATATGAAACTCCATATTCTCTTCTGTATCTTGACTTAACCAATTTTTTATTACTTCATTATCTACTGCTCTATGCCATAGATCAACCCGCATATCATAAGCATCCGGATTACGATTCTTCCCTTCTATAAAAACAGCACCCAATTTCCCTTCCATAAAAATCTCACAGCGAACAAAACGGTTTTTTATATCATTATTCATACAGCTCCAGTTCAAATTTCTCTCGGATGCTGTACAATCTATAAGTATTCCATTATTCAGCATGTTCTCACAAGAAAAACTGCTATTATCAACTCCA
>CAQBGY010000763.1 GCA_948759685.1 uncultured Eubacterium sp. | reverse complement strand
ATGCCCTGTCGTTTGCCAGAATGTGATTTTCCTTCCAGTGTTGCTTAAAGAACAGCATAATATCTGAAATATCTTCCTTTTTTGCAAACCGGATCGCATATCCTTCCGGCAGCTCTATCGGTATTCTTCGCATCATCTCTCCCTTATTTGTCAGGCCTTTTTCTGAATTTCCTGTATCATTTTCTCTATTTTAGCGATGCTCATAAAATTTTCCATCCGCATATAAACAGGCGCAATCTCAATATCAAAAGCTGCCTCCAGATTCATTACCACATTAAAAATATCATGCGAATCAATTCCCATATCCGCGCAGAGATTATCCCCATGATAATTCATCAATTCCGGTTTAATCTCAGCCAAAGTTTCCCTGATTTTCTGTTCCATATCTTCTCCCCATCTCTCTTTCGTATCATTGCATATTCAAATAATTTTTGCTCTTTGGCGGAAAATCATTGCAATCAAATCTTGGCAATTCATATCTGCCATGAATTTCCGTATCCGCCACCGCCACTTTAGTTACCATTCCAGCCTTACATCCTTTTGACGCAATATACTGCATAACATTCAAATTGTATGAACCGTAAGGATAATTTAACACCCAATTATCCTTATCTATAAGCCCGTCCATAACCTCTAACGCTCTATCAATATCTGCGTGCATCTCCTGTTCTGTCAGATTTCCCAGCCAATAATGATCATATCCATGCAGACCGATAAACATACCTTCCCGCTTCATGCACCTGATCTGATCCCTATTCATGTACAGTTCGCGCGCAAACTTATCCTCGCGCATTCCCACATATTTTCGAAACAACTCGCTTGACATCCGATTACGTATCGTTTCAGGAATGACCGTCTGCAGGATCCGCTTGACAAAAATAGTCTCTTTCGTATCAAACCGGCTCGCAACGGCATATTTTTCAAATAACTCTTCATTAGCAGGAATAAGATTCCCCGCCTCCTCACTACGATATTGATCCAAAAGCGCAAATACATCTTTCACCAGGTCATGAATCTCCGCGCTCGCAAGCGTAAAGTGTATCTTATTTACATCTAACAGCACATTTTCCGTAAAGGTCTTCCCTGGAATAAAGAAGGATCCCTGCACCTTATGTTCTTTTAAAATCGGAAACACCGCAGTAAAATTATCAATGTACCCATCGTCAAAAGTCAACAGCGCTGCATTTTCCGGCAGCTTACCATTTTCAGAATTCCACGCCTCGATCACATCCTCCATGGCAACGATCGTAAAATGCTCTTTTAAAAATGCGATCTGCTGTTTAAACAATTCATAGTCCAATCCCTTGATATTCGGATATCGGCTGTTTTTTAAATCTCTGACATAATGATACATAATGATATACAGTTTAGCCATTGTTTTTTCCTTCCTGCATATAACACTCCGCTATTTTAAAATCAAACGCCGTATCAATATCAATCGACCGCTCTGTCGGCATAATATAGGCGTAGCATTTATGCCGCAACATCTTCGACTGTTCCAGTTCCTTTCTGTTTACCAGATAAATCGCGCCATTTAATCGATAGTATTTCGGAAGATCCTGCCGTCTTATGTCACAATAATTCTCCCGCCTGAAATCGTCCATGCAAAGATCTTCTTCCAGCGTGTTGCTCCACAAGGGGGAATGCTCCATCTCGCACACAGACACAACGGCGTTTGCACCCTTCTCTTCCATCAGCGCAAAGCTATCTCTGATATCCGATACAGTCCGTAGTGGGGAGGTCGGCTGCAAGAGCATAATATCATCATAAAACTCACCTTTCTCCTCAAGTTTGTAAACCACTTCCCTGACAACATCCCAGGAACCGGCCGTGTCGCTCGAAGTCTCTTCCGATCTGAGGAAGGAGGCGTCCGCTCCAAAGCGTTCTGCAATCTCCGCATACTTTTCGGAATCCGTCGAAACAAACACTTTGTCAAATCGCCCGCTGCTTATTGCGCACTCTATGGAATAAGCCAATAGAGGTTTCCCACACAATTCTCTAATATTTTTATCCGGCAGCCCCTTGGAACCGCTCCTAGCCGTGATAATCGCAATACTTCCCATTCCCACTATTCCTCAATCATCCAACTACACATTATAGATATCGCATTTATAAAAGTTCAAATGATTGCCAATCCATTCTATGGTTTCTGCAATCCCCTGTTCAAATGTATACTGAGGTTTCCAGTCTGTAAGCTTTTTGATTTTTTCATTGGAACCGAGCAGCCTGTTTACCTCGCTCTTTTCCGGGCGGATCCTTTCCTCATCACAGACAATGCGTGCTTTGGGATTGATTTGATTTATAATTTCTCCCGCCAACTCCCCTATCGATATTTCTTTCTGCGTTGCAATATTGATTTCTTCCCCGATTGTCTGATCCGACTCTGCAATAGCAATAAAGCCAGCCGTCGTGTCTTTCACATAATTAAAATCTCTTGTCGGCGTCAGTGCTCCCAGTTTTATCCCCTCCCGGCCAGCTAACAGCTGTGTAATAACAGTCGGAATAACCGCCCTCGCGGACTGCCTCGGCCCGTATGTATTGAAAGGCCGTACAATGGAAACCGGCAGTCTAAAACTTCTATAAAAGCTCTCCGCAAGTCTGTCGGCGCCTATTTTAGTTGCCGAATAAGGCGACTGTCCCTGAAAAGGATGTTTTTCATCAATCGGCACATACTGCGCTGTTCCATACACCTCTGACGTAGATGTAAC
>CAQBGY010000762.1 GCA_948759685.1 uncultured Eubacterium sp. | reverse complement strand
ACTGAATATCTGTACAAAGTCTTTAAGGATAGTTAAATCTCATGCGCCAGCCCTGGATTTGTCAGCGATAATGTTGGATATATCAATTTAATTTCATACCTTCGTATATGGAAAAAACGATAAGACATCGCAGATTACACGCATTTTATAGAAGTAAAGTGCTTAATGCACTTATGATAGTTATAATTGTAAGCCTTTTGCTAATGGCCTACACTAAATCCATGCTTCTTCCTGTTATTTGTGGCTCATTAGCCCTTTTGTTCTTTATTGGATACTCTCTATGGCTCTGGATTAAAAAGCCCAAAAGTATCATAATAAACAACTGGCTTTCCGACCTAAACGGATCGTTTACCATTTACTTTTTAATTATCAATGCAATGGATGCTCCTAACCAATGGTGGTACATTACACCTATTGTGTTTTCGGTAGTATTATTGTTTATTTCTTTGGTCAACAATCAAGACGAAAAGTTTGATATTTAATTTCATCGTTGTTGACACACCCGGTTGCCCGTGAGGGGTAGCCGTTTGCATTATCCCCTAACCCACCCATAGCGTTGTGAGGCGGCGGATTTCCATACAATATGGAGCAGCAGTTTCTATGGAGGGCTAACTGTAGCCAACCTTGAATATGCGCAGATAAAGAACAATAGAATTCCCCGATGAGCATCCGTATACCGCATGGGTATGGAAAAATGATGTACCCGAAGGGCAAAGGCACAACACAGAAATATACACTGGCCGTCGGGGATAATCCGTAAAATCCGCCTCGTCTGCATTTTCCGCATAAACGGCCTCGAAGTTTTCCTTTAATCATGCCGCCTATCTCGCAGATTTTCGCTAATTTTGTGTATGAAAATTAACGAAAAAGTAATGCGGCGCATGAAAAAACTGTTTGTTTTACTGCTGCTTTTTATTTCCCCTGCCTTTACTGCTGTGGGGGAGATATTCAATACATCAAAATGTTTTGATTTATTATGTGCGCCTCAATATATCGACCAGCTTAGAGAAGATGCAAGTTTTTCCGAACTATGTTCGGATAGTCCAATATTACAGATATTAACTCGAGATGTAGCGCATCGAAGCTCTGCAATCTGTATGCTGAACTCAACGGAGATAAAAATGATATTTCACAATGTCTGTTCACCGTTCAACATATAGACAGCCTCGCCCGCAATATCGAATGGGCCGGGGCTATTCTTTCAGTCAAGCCTCAACTATCTTATGTTTTACAAAGATTAGTTGATAACGGCTATCCTGAATACTGGGAGAGCAAGGTTTATCCAAACCTTAAATCTCATATCGACAAATACAGCGTGAATCAAGACTTGCTGAACGCAATCCACACCAATCTTTCCGATTTTTTCTTTCCCGATACCCTTGCAGATACCCATTCCAACATTTACATTTTGAATATTCAGAATGCTTTCAATCTTTCGGATGAATCATTTTGTTGCACTCCATTGATTCTTGACCCAGAAATTGAAAAGCAGTTAAGGTTGAATTTTCTGAACATATATATCCACGAAAATTTGCACAACCTTTTCCTTTCGCCTGAACTTATGTCGAAGTTGGACGAACTCGATGCCGATGCCTTTTATAACAGGAATGAAACCGTTGCGCAAGCGCATGGCGAGGGGAGAAATGAAGCCTTTGTTGTTGCGGCAGAAGTCTATCTCTCCAATAGGTTAGGGCTGCGCGACAATCAAAACGTCTATGATGAATTTTTACAATACGTTGATGGCAGCCTCGTTCTTGCTCCGATTATATACGTCAATTTATCCAACAGAGGGAGTAAGGAATCATATAATGATTTCCTTTTGCGACTATTTGCGGAAGGGAAATTGAATGTAGGCGAAATTGAAAACAACTATCAAAGCGCGATGAACTCTGTTAAATCTCGTATCGAGGAATAAGCGTCTTTTCGCCCCACATACTCGCTCCATCACAATACCTCGTCGGCATCACCGAGCAATCGGTGGGGCTTTTCTTGTGTATCTGCCCGATTTATCGTAACTTCGCGCTATGACAAAAAAAAGAATTTGAAAAAGGTATTAACAACTATCGCAAGATAGTTGGAAATCATTTCGGCTATAAGAAAAGTGGATACGTTAGCTATAAAATAGTTAACGGCTACTTTTTCTATATACTCCACACTGTTGATGCAAGTATAGATTTGGAAGTTAAACCTTTCTATGCAGATAATTTGTGGTGGGATATTTTCCGAATGCCGGGAAATAAAAAAACATTAAGTTTACGCGGTAATGGAGCGTTTGCTTTGTCAGGTGAACCTATAGGACAATACCTGACATTTGTTGAGAATTGGAAAAATTATGCAGAGCAAGACTTTGAGAAGATTTGGACAGCGGTTTTTAATGAAATCGAGGAAAAAATAGCAGATTTCATTTCTCAAAATCCATCGGCAGACCGATATATGCCCCCGGCCACAAATATGCGCGGTGATGTTTCTCTAACTTATCTTATAGCCCTACTGCATAATGATAAAGTACACAAAGTTATCGAACTTATTCAAGAAGCTCAAAAAAGTAATAGACGTAGCGGAATGTCGACTCGGATTGGAGATGAGGAAATAGATGGCTATTCGTTTATTTTGAAGTACGCAAATTCAATGCTTTAATTTGTCTGTTAGTTAGTAACGCGAGTTCGGGATAAGAATATTTCATTTACGACCTATCCAAAGGATATAGA
>CAQBGY010000761.1:1335-2715 GCA_948759685.1 uncultured Eubacterium sp. | reverse complement strand
CATATAAAGTAATTTTGGTAAAAATTCAAATTTGCTCATTTATAGTATTATAAAATAATTGCAGTTTACGGTGTGCGATGGTCATCATTCCGAGGTCTATTCAAAAGATTATGTAAACCTCCAAACTGATGTAAGATAAAATTACTCAGTTTGGAGGTTTATTCTATGGTAAGAAAATCCTCGTGACCGCAAAGGTGAATTTGAGCCTCAGATTATCATTAATTTTTATGATGCAACTCCCAAGGGCTCTTGTCCCTGACAACAGCAATACGGCGGTTATTAAACATGCCAAAGATGAACTTATGGACAAAAGGCAAAGTCCGAAAAATGGCTTTGCCCTTTAGAAATAAAAAAGTCCCCCTTATATTAGTTTTTGGCCTTTACAAGCTTGAAACGGTCTCTAGCATTTTTATTGAAATGGTGAGTCATTGCTCTTAACGTCTTATCAGAGAACGGAAATGCAGTCATATCAAAATAAGCTTTGCATTCATCTTTGTTTTTCAGGTTCTTAGTAAGTATGTTTACTTAAAGTGAGAGATTATAAAATTTGATGGTTACTCCCAAAATTTTTTTTGTTGGTCAGTAATCAAATTAAGAAGTTCATCAACAGCATTATCTAAAGGAACTAATTTGGAAAAACTTTTATCTCTTGTAATTATTTCAACAATATTTTGTTCCACATTCCGTGGGCTGATGATAACTCTTATAGGAATGCCTAGCAAATCAGCATCGGAAAACATAACTCCTGCACTAACAGAACGATTATCGTAGAAGACTTCAATTCCATTTTTGCATAATTGTGAATACAATTTATCTGCAGTTAGGCAAACATTCTGCTGGTCATAGCGGATAGCACAAATATGAATTTGCCAAGGAGCAATCGAAATAGGCCAAATAGGACCATGACTATCATGATGGGCTTCACATATAGATGCGACTAAACGCCCAATACCAATTCCGTAGCAACCCATGAATGGAAAATTGGTTTTACCGTCTTGGTCTATATAATTCATGTGCATAGACTTTGTATATTTAGTACCTAGTTGAAATATATTTCCAACTTCGATACCACGAGAAATTGTTATTGTTGGTTTGCCGCAATGAGGGCAGATACCACCTTCGGGGATTTTAGAAAAATCATGGTATTCAACATCTCCGATATCCCGCTTGATATTTAATCCCGTATAATGATAATCCAGTTGATTTGCACCACAAACAAGATTATTGGTATTTTTTAGTGAATTATCAAAAAGTACAATTGAAGAAACAGCTGCTAAGTTATAAGGTCCAATATATCCAGCAATTAGGTTTGATGACTTTGTGATTGCAGCTGGATGAATATCGCATCTAAGGTAGATCGGAAGAGCGTCGTGTAGGGAA
>CAQBGY010000761.1:1056-1325 GCA_948759685.1 uncultured Eubacterium sp. | reverse complement strand
TGTTTCATTTACTTCTAAATCACCTCTAATGAAGACAATTACAAATTGATTGTCCTCGTTTTTTTGATATACAATTGCTTTACACATTTTTTCTTTTTGAACGGATAGATAGTTAGTTACATCTTCAATTGTAGTAAAACCAGGTGTATGAATTAATGATAAATCCATGTCAATTTCATCTGGTTGATTGAGAATTGTAGTTGGAGCGGCTTCAACATTTGAACGATAATTGCAATTTGTGCAAAGCGCTATGGAATCTTCTCCGCAGG
>CAQBGY010000761.1:0-1046 GCA_948759685.1 uncultured Eubacterium sp. | reverse complement strand
GGGGTTAATAACATAAATTCATGAGAAATATTTCCTCCCATCATTCCAGAATCAGAACTAACAGGGATTACTTGGGGAAGTCCTACACGTTTAAAGATGTTTTCATAAGCATGGTAGCACTTATAATAATACTCCTCTAAATCATTTTGATTTGTATGAAAAGAATAAGCATCTTTCATTGTAAACTCACGAACACGAATCAATCCGGCACGTGGTCGGGCTTCGTCTCTGAATTTGGTTTGAAATTGATATATCATAAACGGATATTTTGTATAACTATTTGCATAATCTTTTACCAAATGGACAGCGGCTTCCTCATGTGTCATTCCGAGAACGAAAGGAGAATTATTTCGATCATTAAATCTTAAAAGTTCACTTCCTATAGAATCATATCGTCCAGATTCTTGCCATAAAGAAGCGGGTAGAGTTATAGGAAATTGAACTTCTTGTCCATCAATGAGATCCATCTCATGTCGAATGATTTGCTCTACTTTTTGAATTATTTTTATTAAGGGGGTATATGAAGAATATATACCATTAGCAACATATTTTATATATCCTCCCCGTATCATAATTGCATGGCTGTCAACAACACAATCAGAAGGATTTTCTTTAAAACGTTCTCCAACTAAATTTTTTAATTTCATATGTTTTCCTCACTTTTTATTTTTCAACACAAAAAGCCCTAAGCTTTTAGCTTAGGGCGAACTATAAACAATCCGTGGTACCACCTATTTTCAGAATAAATCTGCACTTTTCAAGTATGAAATCACACTTTACTTGATAACGGAAGAAACCGGTGTAACTTACTAAGATATTAATCCATTCGGTACACAGCTCAAAGAGGGGTTCAGTATCATTGTTAATAAAGATTTACACCAACCATCTTCTCTCTGCGATTACAAAGATACCTAATATTTCTTGTCATAGCCTTTTGCGTTTTTTCAACAATACCATACAGTGTAATGAAAGTCAATTGAAAAAATATGTATTTTTCTATAAATGAGCAAGTTTAAAAAATTGCACAATAAACCTACGCCACTAAA
>CAQBGY010000760.1 GCA_948759685.1 uncultured Eubacterium sp. | reverse complement strand
TTGATTGCCCCCCCAAAAGCCTTAAAGTCGTATCGTGGTACTGGTATTTTTGCCATATTCATTTACCCTGTTACGTTTTACTGTTCACCACGATATTCATAAAATCAGGGGCTTGTGGATAAAACTGCGGAAACTCAAGTAACCGAGTACTTGACATTTAAAGAAGGAAGGTGTACAATGCGAAAGGTATTGGGGGAATTCCCGAGTGGCCAAAGGGGACAGACTGTAAATCTGCTGGCGATGCCTTCGGTGGTTCGAATCCACCTTCCCCCACTAGGAAATAACAGAGAATCTGTTCATATATTCAAAAGGCTAAGAAAGAAACAAGTAGCATTATTAAAAGTCTAACAGAGAGTTGCCGAGTGGTGAGAGGCGCAAGAAAGATAATGCGAATACATTCTGGAGTTGCGCACTGAATTATTAGTAGGATGCGACGGTGAACACCGTTATATGTATGAGTATATATTACTCGCTGAGGTACATAACGTGAGTTGTGTATGAACATTAGGTGGTATCACGAAGAATTCGTCCTTTTGAAATAATGGATGGATTCTTTTTTTATGAAGGGAGATTTGCAATGTTTTTTCGCGTAGATAAGAAAATTGCAGCTGTACAGGATGGAATTTATACAGGGGTTGTTGTAGCATATGGACTCGACAATCAGAATTCTTGCGCGCAGACAACGACTTTGTTGAAGTCTGTTGTTGAGGAAACTGCTAAGAAAATCGAGGGTCAAAATTTAAAAACTCTTGATACGCTAAATATTTATAGAGAAGCTATGAAATCTTTGGGCATTCATTCCTCAAAATTTCCGTGCTCAATAGAAGCAATCCTCGCCCGTATTTCAAAGAAAGGGGAATTCCCTTTAATCAGCCCGGTTGTAGATTTGGGAAACTATATTTCGATAAAGTATAATGTTCCGGTCGGAGTTCATGACATTGACTCTCTTGATGACGATTTATTTGTTAGACTGGCAACAGTAGATGATTGTAAGGATGAGGGGAATCAATATGATGGTGATAAACTTGTCGAAGGTGAGCCTGTGTATGCTGTTGGAAACTCTGTAAGAACCAGAAGATGGTTGTGGAGACAAATGCCTGCTGGACGTGTTACAGAAAATTCGACTAATTTCATATTCCCTATTGATGGTTTTGTGGGCAACAAAGAAACTATTGATGCAGCTTGCGATGAACTTATTGCACGAATTCGCGAAATTTTTCATATCGAAGCAGAGAGCGGTAAGATTACATCGGATGAATTGGAGTTTCGATTTGGTTCAATGACGGATGAGGAAAAGGCTATCGAAGATCAGATTGCTATTATGCTCAAAGGTGTTGCCCAGTATACTACTGTTTCGCAAATACGAAAAAAAGTGTCTGATGCGGTAAAGGGAAACAGACCTTTAAGAATTAAGTTGGGATTAGATCCGTCCGCACCAGATATTCATTTGGGGCATTCGGTTGTTCTTCGAAAAATTCGCCAAATGCAAGATTTGGGGCATGTCGCAGTTATTATTATTGGTGATTTTACTGGTATGATTGGCGATCCAACAGGAAAATCTGCTACTCGCAAACAATTAACGCGCGTACAGGTTGAAGAAAATGCTAATACCTATATGGAGCAGATATTCAAAATAATAGATAAAGATAGAACCGAGGTCTATTATAATAGTGAATGGCTTGGTAAAATGTCGTTTGCTGATGTTATCGAACTTGCTTCGAAATGTACCGTTGCCCGCATGTTGGAGCGCGATGACTTTAACAATAGATATACAAATCACCAGCCGCTGTCTGTTCATGAGTTTTTTTATCCTCTAATGCAGGCTTATGATTCTGTAGCCATCAGAGCAGATATTGAATTGGGTGGTACAGATCAGACCTTTAATATCCTTATGGGACGTAATATTCAGCGTGACTATGGGCAGGAACCCCAGCTAACGCTGTTTATGCCTTTGCTGGAGGGTATAGATGGCAAAGAAAAAATGAGTAAGAGCTTGGGAAATTATATTGGAATTAGTGAAGCTCCTACTGTGATTTTTGAGAAAGTTATGAAAATTCCGGATGCAATGATTATCAAGTATTTTAATTTATGTACAGATTTGCATCCAGCAAAAGTGGCTGAGTTACAAAGAAAACTGGAAGCCGGCGCAAATCCTCGTGATATTAAGATGATTTTGGCTCGAGAGATTACAACACTCTATGCAGGGGATGAAGCTGCGGTTGAGGCAGAGCTGCGTTTTAAGTCTGTTTTTCAGCAGAACCAGATTCCTGATGATGCACCTATTGTATTGGTCGATTCATGTGATGGTGTTTCTGATGGAAATCAGTTGGTCACAGCTTTGGTTCGTGAGGGGTATTACGGATCAAAATCACAGATTAGACGAATTTTCCAGCAGGGCGGAGCCACATGGGATAATGAGCGCGTAACAGACATTCAAACACTGCAAATTACAAATGAAGAGCATATTCTTAAGTTGGGTAAGAGCAATTTCTTTAGAGTGCGTTTCTGATGTAACGATAGTAAAAGTGTGTTGGCTTTTGATAAAAGCGATGACACATAGATGTATTATGAGATTATAGCGAACCGCTTTGCTCCAAAAAGGAATTACGCATTCGTGATGATAAATTTTTTTGTTTCTTTTTCGGCTTTTATCCTAACCCAGATAAACCGGAAAAGATTTTGCAATTCCTCCACATTTCAAGTACAATAAAGAAAA
>CAQBGY010000759.1 GCA_948759685.1 uncultured Eubacterium sp. | reverse complement strand
GAATATCCATAAACCTCAGCTCCCATCATTTTAAGCCATGTAGACAGCCAAGTCCCTTTAAACCCAGTATTACCAGTAATAATAACCTTCTTATTCTTATAAATATTACTAAATGCCATAACTATATGTTTTTTTTATATTCCGCAAAAAGATATTTTGTTGTTTTGAATCTATAATAACCGGTAGATTCATAATCGATTTTCCTATTTTTTCCGCAACTGGGCATCCTCCCCAATGATATCCAAAGTCACATATATTTTCTTTTGTTGCAACAATCGGAGTTTTAAACCAAATCCAATCATCAATGTATGAGAATACAGTAAGAGCGAAATGAGTTGAATAAGCAATACGCAAAGGAATAATGTCACAACCAGTATCATAATAAGCTGCAGGCATATCTTCTTTTTTTTCTACAACCTGTAAAATTTCTTTAAGCCAACTCTGCCTTTGATGAATATTAGCTTTATATTGTTCAAGAACATGTAATCCAATCTTTGCCAAAACAGAAGGTAGTTTAGCAGGATAACTGTAATAAGGGTTTATTGCGATTTTGGCAGATGTTTCCAACTCCAAATAAGGAGATATTTCATTATGAATATGTAGCTTATTCATCAAAGCCTTTTTATAGTTCCGCATTATGTATATTTTATGATTTACAGTTTCTATGCGGTGTTCATCAATATAAGTCTTTAAGATCATTCGCTGATGTTCGTTACTTAAATCCCCACAATCATCACGCATTGCCCGAATAGATGTAGCTATGTCTATATCATTAGTATAAACAAAGCCTCCTATAAGTGTATTAAGAGGTTTGGTATGATCTGTTGAAAATATTGCAGCATCACCATAATTGCCAACTATAATACTTTTATATTTTGAACCAAAGGTCAACGCACAATCTTCCACTAAATAGCAACTATGAGATTTAGCAATCTCCTTTATTTTATCAATCTTACATGGAATTCCAAAAGAATGCTGAGCCACAACTACTTTTGTCCGATTCGTAATTTTGGACACTAAAGATTCTGCAGACATTCCTAAGGTATCCTTGTCGATATCCACATAAATTGGAGTTGCTCCAGTTCGCAAAACAGCATTAGCCATAACAGCACAAGTAAATCCTGTAAGAGCAACTTCATCGCCTTCTCTTATTCCCCAGCTTTTTAATAAAGAATAGAATGACATACGTCCTGATGCGAAAGTCACG
The DNA here is from genome assembly GCA_948759685.1 of uncultured Eubacterium sp. Next base: position 1,510 of record CAQBGY010000759.1, on the reverse strand, counting down.
ACATGCCCTCCTCCAAGAAATTGGCTTAGTTCTTTTTCATAGCGATTAACATAATCAAGATTAGGAGCCTCTATCAGTGCTTCATAGTCTGACTGTTTTTCTGATATATCAATACTTGGAGAAATAAAGCTACTGATTTCAGACGTAAACAATAGTCTAAACATTTTTTTCATTTTTGATATTATCATAATCTCTAAATGGTTTCGTTTTCCATAATTCCTTTCTATTCAACGTCTAATAATTGACTTCACCAATGAATACATTTCTCTATTACAACACACTGATACTAGAATTGATATTAAAACAATCAATCCCATAACCAATAAATTATAACAAAGGGAAATCTTATTATATTCATAAGCCATATAAGGCTTTACAAGAGTACTTAATACTAATAGTACAATTAAAGGTAAAAACAAAGTTTTCAAAATTAGGAATAGTGAAACTATCTGACCAGCATTCTTTGCAAAATCTCTGTATAATGAATACCAATAAAGAATACCCAAAAATATAGGAATCAATCCTTTAGATATAGCGAACGAAAATACGCCCCATTTACCAACAGTAAAAAAAATTAATAACCAGTATAGTATAGGTTGAAATATATTAAACCTATTAAGTAAAGTAGTTTTTTCAATTGCAATAAAATAAGAAGAACTAGGGTTTGAGAGAAAGCAAGGAAAGAAACAAAACACCAAAAGTGATAAAATAGAACTGGATTCCTCATAATTGAATCCAACCCAACTTATAATAAATGGTTCACTCAGCATAGACAATCCAACAATGGGCAGAACTACCATTGGCGAGAGCATTAATAACATCCGATTCACAAATTTCATCAGTCCTACCCTGTCATTTTCACCAATCAAATGATTATATCGCGATGAATAAGGTGAATAAAGTAATGACACAAAGGTTCGTACAAAGGTCAATGCAGAAAAAGCTATGCCATAAACTGCTACTGCCTCCAGACCAACAAAATTTGAAATCGCGATTTGATCAAATTCATAGAACAACACCCAAGAAAGTATAGATATAAATGAAGCTCCCGTCAAGCCCTTTTCTTTATCAAAGATAATACGGTCAAAACGGATAGCTTTAAGAAATTCCACAAATGAATATTGATACTTTCGGACCTGAAAAGCTGCCATCAATACTACGGATAGGTTGATAAACTGCACGAATGCAAAATAAGGTACCAACAAATAATTTTCACTTCCAAAAAAAAAGAAAACTGATAAAATCTTCAGAATACTGCCTACCGCAGAGATACGCTGTAATTTATAATCTTCTACACGTATGGAATAAATCATATTAAGAATTCGTTGGCCAATGATTACCGGACAGGAAACAGACAACAGAATCAGCAAATAACGTGCCGTATAAAAATTTTCACTATCTGGTTCCAATTCAGGCATGAGAATTTGAGGGAATATGCTGATTATTCCAAATAGCAAAGCTATCAGCATAAACATGCTAAGCATAATAAAAGATCGGAAGAGCGTCGTGT
>CAQBGY010000758.1 GCA_948759685.1 uncultured Eubacterium sp. | reverse complement strand
GTTCAGACGTGTGCTCTTCCGATCTGGGGTACAGACTTTTGCTTCCGCCATTTCCTTCTCAAGCCGGATGACTGCATCTGTTGATATTTCATACGCATCGTTTATCTTTTTTATTTCTCCCAATGCCGAGAGTACTTTTTCCATTTCCGCTGTTCCTCCGTATCCTCTTTCCTGTTGCCAAGATCTTGCCTTACAGATGGTTCATGCCTTTTCGTTAATCCGGTATATTGTTTTGCATGGCGGACATACGGCAAAGGCATATGTTTATATTATAAGTGACCTTGAGCCGACTATCAATATGATATTGCCGATATTTCTGCAAAGCGCATTTTTCCTGTTACTGTTCACTCGCTGTCGCCGCGAGGTGTTTTCACGCTGTTTCGCAACTATTTCCTGTACTACCCGATACATTATTTATATAAACTGAACATCTTTTCAATTTCTTCTTTCATCTCGTTTACGAAACTTTCCGGATACAGCGCCTTCACCGTCTTCCCCTGAGACAGTAAAAACATATTCACGCCCGCCCCGAATACTTCCGCCTCAATGACGGCTCCGCCCTCTATTTTATCAACGATTTTTGCCGTAGGGATCTTGTCCAAAATCGCCTGCACGGAATTGCCCGTATATGCAAACCGGATTTTCCTGTATTCCCCCGGAAGCATAAATTGTATCTTGCTTCTGAGCTCCCCCTCGTCAAAATCATGTTCCCTGTCCATTTCAAAATGTTTTCTGTGTTCCACCACGTTTACGATACGGTCAACGCGGTAATAGAGCGGCTTCCAGTCATCTTCATCGCACCGGTATGCAATCAGGTAAAAATAGTAATCCGAAAACGTAATCGCCGCCGGTATCAGTCTCCGCTCCACCATTTGCCGGTTCATTTTATAATAGCTGACCGTAATTTCGATTTTTTCGTATATGCATCTTGTCAGCTGCCACAAGGTATCAATAACACTCTCGCAGTCATGCTTTACTTCATTGTAATGATACATTTCTTTCATAATTATTTTTTCAAGCATGCTTCTGTCATGAAAGGATGTAAAATTTTTCAGCTTGGAAATGATTTCCAATATTTCCATCTTGCTGAATGCCCTGCATCCGATCATCATTTTGATTATGGAAATCAATTCTTTGCTAAGCAGAAAATTGTCAAATTCCAAATAATATGTTTTTGAATTAGCCGCATATTTTAATTCGGTATTGCCTGTAAGTTCCCTGTTTTCACACAAGAAATTTTTGATTTCCCCCAAGTCTCTGGAAATGCTCTTACAAGACACTCCATACTCGTCAGCCATACTTTTTACGGAAATATTCTCGCCCTTCATGGCTCTGAAAAAAATTTCCAGCATCCTGTTTTTCTTTGTTCCTGTACTGCCCACGCATTTAGCCCCCTGTTTTTCTTTCGGTTCGTCTCTTATTCATTTTAGCACATTCCTCTGTGTCCGCGAAAACATTTCCTTTCAAGGCAGACAGGTTTTTACCTGCCTGCCCCTAAACATACATTACCGCTATGATTCGAAAACAGCCGCGAATAATCCCTTTACCGCACCGGCAATGCCGCCGACCACACCGCCCACGATTTTACCGGGTATCCCTAAGATTTCCCCGCCGATATCAGAACCGGTTTCCGCACCGTCCGATATACAGTCCCATACCGTCTCGCAAAATCCGTTTTCCGTATAATCCCTGTAGTCGCATTCGTTGTCGTCATACAGCCAATTATCCTTATTTTCGTTGATGTTATCGGCTAAAGCCAGTCTTTTTTCTTTCGGAATGGCTTTTACGATAAAATATAACAGCTTTGTGAGATTATAAGGCTTCCTCTGCTCCCCGCCCTCTTCCTTATATCCGGCACAGTAGCATATGGGCTTTATGTCAATCCCTGTGCCATCCTGAATTCGTTTCCGCACAGATTCTGCCTTCTTCTTTAAAGATTCCCGAAGTACTTCATCGGGCTCGTTTTGTTCCGCATTCCAATGTGTTCCTTTCATTGCCATATCGGACTGGTTCAATGCTACCAAAATACGTTTTTGAGCTTCGGCTTCTCCGAAACACGGAATCAATACTTTATTAATCAGATCATAGGAGGTTCCCAAGTCCTTCGTTGATGCATCCAGAATTACCACCACCACATCAATCAGCAGATTACAGTCCTCATCCATTTCATTGAGTTTTCTTACGATATCCCTTGTAATTCTCTCGTCACTTTCCACCCCGTCGCCAAGCCCCGGCGTGTCCCAAAGGGTCAAATTATCCAGCTCAAATTTAGATATACAGTCTGTCTCCGGATCCGCTCCCACACCGACTTTTGCAACTTCCATATTGAACAGAGCGTTTATGGTAGAGCTCTTTCCCACACCGGCAGCCCCCGTCAGCATAATGTTCACTTTCTTGCCCCGTACCTTCAGTAAGCGTGATAACTTTTTTGTTTTCTCGCTGTCCGGCAATTCAGAATTTATAATCTCCTCTTCCAGCAGATCATAAATGCTTTGTTTTTCTCCTTCCGCATTGTCGTCCCGTGCATAAATTCCATTGAATTCTTTTAAACCGTCTTCCGTTCCGTGCCTTTGGTCGGGCATATCTTCAAGGAGTTCGCCGGGTGAAAGTGTGCCTATTTCAATAATTCTTTTTTCTGCCATTGCATTTCCTCCATACTTTATAATAGACTCTCGGAATCTCTAAGCCTTATTTTATGCGGCTTTTGGGATTCCTTTT
>CAQBGY010000757.1 GCA_948759685.1 uncultured Eubacterium sp. | reverse complement strand
AACACAGCGTTAAGAGCAGGGGCGCAGAGCGCCAACAACAAACACATGGTTTTTGCAAACGAGGAACATGAGAAATTTTATTTTGAGAAACTGGAACAGGCGAGGTATCAGGACTGTTACCACAAGGCGTTGATTTACATTCTCGGTATTTCAGAGGACACAAGAAATCATTTCAGCCAGATTTATGACATTAAGTCCGGGTATATCAAGCCAGAGTGTCTGCATCAGGGCTGGCAGACGAGCGGAAGTGTGCGGGTAGTAAGGCTTGCCTTTAACCTTTACACAGACGTAACGCCAAGTGTTGATGATTATGAGAGCGAGGATGAGCGGATCAGGGAGTGCAGGGAGTATTCAGTAAGCGATATTTTCTGCTGCGGCTATGCGATGTACTTCTGGCAGGGCATCAAGCTCCGCTACCCGGAATACTGCCAAAAGCAGAAGTCCATTGAAGAAATCCTTGCGGAAATGGAGAGGAAACGTGCTGAAAATTCGACTGATGGGAACGAAGAATGATATTAAATGGTTCGAGAAAATTCTGAAAAGACAGCCCAAAGTGGCTGTGACGGAAGTTTCCGAACTGTACCGGAACAAAGGTACAAACAGGTATTACCGGGCTTATGTGGAAGTGCAGAAAGCCAACATCAAAGAAAAATCTAACTGATACGGAGGAATAAAACCATGTGTAAAATTATAGCAATCGCAAACCAAAAGGGAGGTGTAGGTAAAACCACCACCACAAGCAACTTAGGGATCGGGCTGGCAAAGCAGGGAAAGAAAGTTTTAGTGATTGATGCGGACGCACAAGGCAGTTTGACCGCAAGCCTCGGTTTTACAGAGCCGGACAAGCTGGAAGTCACCCTTGCAAATGTAATGGAAAAGGTTATCAATGACGAGGAAATAGAACCGGGGTATGGTATCCTGACCCATGACGAGGGCATTGACCTGATGCCGGGGAATATTGAGCTGTCCGGCTTGGAGGTTTCCCTTGTGAATGTGATGAGCAGGGAAGTTATGCTGCGCTCTTATGTGGATATGGTTAAGGAGAGGTACGATTATATCCTGATTGACTGTATGCCTTCTCTTGGCATGATAACTATAAATGCCTTTGCATGTGCCGACAGTATTCTGATTCCGGTGCAGGCGGCATATCTGCCCGTTAAGGGATTGCAGCAGCTTATTAAGACAATCGGCAAAGTAAAGCGGCAGATTAACTCGAAACTGGAAATAGAGGGGATTCTCCTTACAATGGTTGACAGCAGGACAAACTATGCAAGGGACATCAGCTCCATGCTGAAAGAAGCCTATGGGAGCCGGGTAAGGATATTTGCCAATGCCATTCCTATTTCTGTCCGGGCGGCGGAAATTTCGGCGGAGGGCATAAGCATCTATGAGCATGACCCAAAAGGGAAAGTGGCTTCAGCCTACGATTCTCTGACGAAGGAGGTGCTTGCAGATGGGCAGTAGCAAAAAGCCGGGGAGTGCAGCAAATATTACTCTGGAAAAATTTGATGATCTATTTGGCGGCAATGCCGGACAGGGAAGCGGGGGCGAACAAATCACTCATGCGAAGCTGGCGGATTTACATACATTCAAAGGACACCCGTTCCGTGTCCTTGATGATGAAAAAATGGAAGAAACCACGGAGAGCATCAGTAAATACGGTGTGCTTGTGCCAGGTATTGCAAGACCGAGGGAAGGGGGCGGCTATGAAATTATAGCCGGACACCGGAGGAAACGTGGCTCGGAATTGGCAGGGCTTGATACCATGCCCGTCATCGTGAGGAACTATACGGACGATGAAGCTACGATTATCATGGTAGATTCCAATATCCAACGTGAGGATATTCTGCCGAGTGAGAAAGCAAAGGCTTATGCCATGAAATACGAGGCTATGAAGCATCAGGGAAGCAAAGGAGGCAGCACCCTTGACGAAGTGGGGGAAGCTGCCGGAGAGAGCGGAAAGACGGTGCAGAGATATGTGTGGCTCTCCCGGCTGTCTGACGAACTTCTCGGTTTAGTAGACGCTAAGAAGATAGGAATCTCGCAAGGAGTAGATATTTCCTTTCTGTCAGAAGAACAACAGCAGTATGTGGAGGTTATTCTTCAGGAAACAGGAGCGTCGGTTTCCAACGCACAGGCGGCAAAGCTGAAAGAGTATGGAAAAAGCGGTGAACTGACACTGCCAATGGTGCGGCTGATTCTGACGGAGGAAAAGCCGAAAGAGAGAAAAGTAACGATTAAGGGCGATAAGATCAGCCAGTATTTTTCAGAGGACTATTCCAATGACGATATAGAGGGTATCATTATCCAGCTTTTGGAGGAATGGCAGAGGAAACAGTGAAGTCCAGCTAATAAATGTCAATAGAAAAATGAAAAATATTTTATCCTAAAAAAGGGCGCACTTATCCCTTGGTGAAAATACTTCTTTTAAAAAAGATATTGATTTGTTGGATTGCAGTATTATTATGCAGCTATGTCGCATTTAGCAGCATTGTATTGTTTTATATGCTCCTGTGGAGTGATGATTTCAAAAGGCTTGTTATCTCTGAGTATTGCAAATATTATGTTGCATACCTTGTGTGAAACGGCGCCCATTGCCACAAGCTTGGGCTTTGCTCCACATTTTTTGAGATAGTAATCACGGAGTACTGGATTTTTAGCTTCACCTGTACGGGATACACTGATACTTTGTAAAGTTAGTGTATGAATAACCCGTCTGG
>CAQBGY010000756.1:1025-2721 GCA_948759685.1 uncultured Eubacterium sp. | reverse complement strand
GACCTTATATGTTGCATCGTCATTCCATTTCCAGTATTCGCTATGTTATGGGCGGCTTATTGCGTTTTCTGTGAGTTTAAATCGGTACGTGAGAAATCATGGGAAAAGGCTGAACTTCGGAAAGCGGAAAAGACTATGAGTATAATCATTGAGAATAAAGATGATATAGCACGGCTGGCTGCACAAATATTGTTTGAAACACAAAAAGAGAAGGAGGATAAAAATGACACGGGGACTACGGAATAACAATCCGTTGAATATACGGAGAAATAATACAAAATGGCAGGGCTTGTCTGTAACGCAGACAGATAAAAGTTTCTTTCAGTTTAAAACTATGGCATACGGTTACCGTGCTGCTTTTAAAACTCTTCAAACTTATATTTTTAATAAGTATGACACTGACAAAGATGGTACGGCCAACGAACTTGAAGATGTTATTATGCGCTGGGCACCGCCATGTGAGAACAATACTGACGTGTATATTGCCACAGTTGAAAAGCGTTCGGGCATATCTCGTCATACTGTTCTGAATAGAAATAACCGGGAACAACTTATTGCGGTAGTGGCTGCAATGAGTTATGTTGAGAATGGCGTTCCTGCAAATATGGATGATGTAAGGAAAGGTTGGGAATTGATATAGGAAACAAACATATAAACACATAGAAGATATGGCAAACTTGAATTTTACTCTTAGAGAAGAGGATTGGTACGAAAGCCAACCTATACAGTTATCTACTGAGAAATTTGCTATCAGCATTAATTTTGGAGATGCAGCAAACAATAGAGTTGTTGTGTACAAAAGTTCTAATGGAAAGGATTATGTACCTTACAAAACAGCACTTGGGGTTGGAGAGTTCTGTGATATGAATGTCGACGGGTTGATAGCTGGACAATATGTTATGGTAGGATGTAATGAACTTCCTATTTCATCTTCATTTTTGGAAAGTTCTGATGGTAGCAGCAGTGCGAGCAAATCGGATATTTTAGCAGAAAGCGGACGTGCTCAACTGGCAGAGTCCCAACTGGAACAGTCCATAAATGCGGTGAAGACCGCTTTGGATGAATTGGTTGGTACTGTTGATGCGACTACGGCCATTGACACCTTCAATGAAATTGAAACCTTCCTTGCAGGAGTAACCAATGAAAAAACTCTGACTGGAATGTTGGCTGTTACTGATGGAAAGGCCGTGACCGCACAAACAACGGCTGATGCTGCAAAAAGTACAGCTCAAACAGCTCTTAGCAAAGCCACTGCCAATGAAACAAAACTTAATACAATACCTGAAATGCCGGAGAATGACGGTAAGATATATGGTTTCTGTAATGGTGCATGGGTAGTTATTGCGGAAGTTGGTAAAAATGTATATACAGATTGATTATGAGATTGAAGATAGGTATAGGAGTAATCTTTGTGTTACTCCTTGCGGCAACCTTTTTGATGTACCGGTTGTGGCAGGAAGAGAAGAAGGAAAGTGCCCGACTTTCAGATAATATGAAAAGTCTCTGTACTGGGCTTGAAGAATATAAGATTAGGGATAGTCTAAATGTGGTTGAAAACCATGTTTTACGGCTTAACATAGAAGAATTGAAAGAGCTGCGGAGTGCGGATGCAAAACTAATAAAAGAATTGAATCTGCGTCCAAAAGAAGTCGAATATATCACAACCACAAAAGTTGTCACTAAAGACAGTATTGTA
>CAQBGY010000756.1:0-1015 GCA_948759685.1 uncultured Eubacterium sp. | reverse complement strand
CAGCAGTTTCAATTATTCAGATAAATGGGTGGATTTTTATGCAAATATTCCTGACAGCACATTTACTTATGAAGTGAGAGACAGTCTTTCAAGTGCGATAAGCCGGATATATAAACACAGGTTCCTATGGTGGAGATGGGGGACAAAGGGGTATAAACAAACGATAGTCAATCATAACCCACGAAGCAAAATCGTTTATAATGAAATTGTAAAGGTGGAACATTAATTAATAAGAAGGGAGCCGAAATGCTCCCTTCTCCTTTTTCTTTAGAAAGGCAAATCGTCTTTTTGTTCCCCAAAATCCACTGGCGGTTGAGGTATGGCAGTTTGTACGGGTGCCGCGGTGGATGATGCCCCCTGATAATAAGTTTGGGGCTGTTGCGCTGCGGTAGGCTGTCCTGGATTACGGAGTGTTGCTTTCCAGCAAGTAATGGAGTTAAACCATTTTCCTTGCCATTCATTCGCATTAATATCTATTTCAATATCAACGTCTTGCCCGACTGCTAATCCAAAATTCTGAATATTGCTATTCATTACTGAAAAAGCGACTTTTTTAGGGTATTGGCCGGGAATTTCCAAAACGAAATCTTGTCTTTGCCAGTTGTTACCATTTTTTGAGACACCCGATTGTATCGGTTGTGCCACAATAATTTTTCCTTCTAATTTCATTGTTCGCTTATAAATAGTTAAACACTATATGCCCGGCCTTTTCAAGTTTACGGGCATAATCTAACATTCTTTCTTTAGTGCTGAAACTTTCATCATTCCACCAAATGCCAAATCTTTTAATCTGACACTGATAGCGTTTGTCTCCTAATAGATTCTCGGATATTCCTATACGATATTTTGCCATTTTTATTCATCATCCCCAGCCGGATTTAACTTGTCTGACTCATTGATTGCGCGGCTGATAATATCACAATCAGTAAGTTTTCGTTGTATGATAGCCATCCCCCTTTTGCAATTATCACTTTGATTGAGGTCACAATACCCAGATCGGAAGAGCGTCGTGTAG
>CAQBGY010000755.1 GCA_948759685.1 uncultured Eubacterium sp. | reverse complement strand
CCTACACGACGCTCTTCCGATCTTAAGGGCACTAATTTCACAAAATACTCTGAAAAGCAACTGGCACAGTTTCGGAGGATAAACTGCGGTTATGTTTTTCAACAGATTTATCTTATTAACAGTATGAATCTTATGGATAATGTACTGGTAAGCGGTCTGCTTGTAGGCAAAAACAAAAAGCAGATAGTACAAAGGGGAAAAGAACTGTTTATGGAAGTGGGACTTACACAGAAAGAGTGGGTAAAATACCCTTCACAGATTTCAGGTGGACAAATGGGAAGGGTAGGGATTGTCAGAGCACTGATAAATAATCCTGAAGTTGTATTTGCCGACGAGCCAACGGGGGCACTTGATTCTGCGTCTGGAAAGGCAGTCTTGGATCTGTTGACAGAATTTAATCATAGAGGTCAGACTATCATTATGGTAACACATGATTTGAAATCCGCATTAAGGGGAAACAGGATTCTTTACCTCAAGGATGGACGGATAGATGGTGAATGTGTGCTTGGGGCATATGAAGGCGAAACAGAAGAAAGGAAAGAGAAGTTGATTTATTTCCTCGAAAGGATGGGGTGGTAAAAGTATGGTAGAAAATACATTATTGCTAATCAAATCAAATATCAAAAAGAGCAGAAGAATTTCGATTGCTTTTTTTCTTTTCATTATGCTTACAGTATTGCTATATCATACAGGAAGTCAATTAACCGAAGGGTTTAAAAGGCTGTATCAGGAAAAAATCGCCGAAACAAACAGTGCTGATTTTGCGGCAACTCTGCCTTATGCTTTTTGTGAAAAATATCAGAATGAAATTATTGATTTTGGACAGGTGAATGAAGAAATATCAGAGATTGAAGTAATTGATGCAATATTACTGAAAAATTCAAATATCCAAGACGGTGATGGGGATTTAATTAATGGCGGATGGACTTTCAGGAATGCTAACAGGACGGAACAACTGTCTTGCCTGAAAATAGCAGAAAGGCTGGATGAGATGCCAGCAGATGGTATCTATGTGCCTTATGTGTGCAAAACATTCTTTGGTTTCCAGTTAGGCGATACGCTTAATATCTCATTCGGAAATAAGCAAGAATCGTTTACTATTGCAGGTTTTACAGAGGATGTGCTTTTTGGCAGCAGGTCATATCTTGCTTTTGATTTACCGGAAAGCCAATTTTATTCTTTAAGAGAGAAGGCAGGGGCAGATGCAGAGGCAGCGATTGTTTTAGTCAGGGCAGAGAGTAAAGCAGGCGAAGTATCAAACAAGTTTTCAGAGTTTATAGCCGAAAAAGGAAACGAAGTGGACTTCTATTCCAATTCTGATATAGAGTATGCCGAAAACAGTCGGAGCAATAATATCAATATTTATGTTGTGGTTATGAATGTTGCTTCACTGATAGGCATAATTGCCTGCTTTGTTGTCATTGGATTTCATATGAAAAATACGCTGGATAAGGATTCAAAAGAATTAGGAGCATTAAAGGCAATTGGTTATACAGGATCTTGGCTTGTAATGACATATGTTATACAATTTCTTTTGCTCGGACTGCTTGGCTCTGTGGCTGGTGTAGCTGTTTCGGAATCTGTTATGCCTATGATTATAGGCAGTATTGCTACGGATATTGGCTTTGTATGGAATACGGCATTTTTAGGGCAGACTGTAATACGGGATATTTTTGTTATTCTGGTAATGATTGGTGTTATTATTTTGTATTTATCAAGGGGAATCATCAGGCTTAGACCAGTGGAGGCTTTTCAGGAAAGAACTGGTATATCCTGCTGTAAAAAAAGCAGGTTGACAGTAGAGAAAATGCCACTTCCTATAAATTTATCCATTTCACTAAAAATGATAGATTTTGAAAGAGTAAAAAGCATATTCATAAGTTTTACAATAGCTGTAATCATGTGTGTGGCTGGTTTTGCCGTTATTTTATATGCAAGGCTGGTAAAAGATGATGATGGACTGCTGCAGATTGTCGGTGCGGAGGTTTATTCTGTAAATATTCAGACGGTTATACCAGAAGAAACAAGGGAAATAGCAAGTGGATTGGAAAAACCGGAAGTGCGTAAGGTTATGACCGCTATTGAGCCGGGTTCTTCAAGGCTTTTATGTGAAGGTACTGTGTACGCATCATTAGGTGTGTACAGTGATTATGGGGCATTGGAAAACCCTTCTGTATATTCAGGTCGTTATCCAAAACACGAGAATGAAGTTGCGATTTCAGGTAATCTGGCAAATGCATTAGATAAGAATATCGGAGATACAATAAAAATAAGTCAGATTTTTCAGGAAACGACAAAAGAGGAAGAATTTCTAGTTGTTGGTTTTACGCAGGGAACTTATACGGGAGGAATGGATATATATCTTACGATGGAAGGGTTAAGGCTGATTGAACCGGAAGCAGAGTGGCAGGCAATCCATGTCTATTTAGAAGCGGGTGTTGACATAGAGAAATTCTGCGCTGCACTGGAAGATGAATTTAAAGGCAGGCTGTCATATGTTGGAAGATTTGACCAGATATTTTACTCACAGTTTTCACCTATTGTCAGCAGCGTGTCGGCAATTGTATTCTTTATTATCATAATTATGCTATTGATTATTATAATTATGGGATATTTTGTGACAAATTCTATATTGTTGACACGAAAAGGGGATTTTGGGATAATGAAAGCATTAGGCACTTAACAATGAAATCTTGCGCAAAATGGCAAAATTTTTTGCGTA
>CAQBGY010000754.1 GCA_948759685.1 uncultured Eubacterium sp. | reverse complement strand
ATAATGAGACAAGATATGTAGAGTGTGTCGCTACTACAGAAAACATTATGTTGGGTTGGACTTATGAATCAAGTATGTATTTATTTGAGGATTTAACAGGCAGACCTGTAATTTATAAAACTCAAATCAATTGGGACGGTACTTATATCAGTGATGTTGAAACACAGGAAGAACAACCAAAACCTACACAAGAGCCAGAATTGCCTAATGAAACAGCTATAGAGGAACAGCCTGATGATTCCTATACGGATGGTAATTACACCGCTTATGGCAGATACCAATGCTTTGAAACAGACACTTTTGTAAGCGTAGAAATACAGAACAGCTCATTGGTACTGTATTTTGAGCCAGAAGCAGAAACCTTTGTCCTTGACAGAAACGGAGCAGACACAGGCTGGGAGTTTATCAACTGGGAATTTGAGGACAGAGTATATACATCTGCCATTATTCAAGATAATGAACTAATCATCACTTCTACAGAATCTTGGAGATATGACGGCACTTACATTCAACTGCCCGATATAGGTACTGACGGAGAGGGGGAATGAAAATGGCTATTCATCTGGAATCGGTCAATCATTTTAATTATATGGACGGAAACGGACGGATTTTCTGTAAGCGACAGGATAAAGTGCGGAAAGTAGCTCCAGAATATAAAGGTTGTAATGACTGCCCTTATCTTTTCGGCTCTTTACAGGGAATGGGCGTAGAATGTATGTGGGAGGATATAGTACCGCCCCCTGCTCCCTGTGGATATTATGTACATGACCCCAAAGAAGAGTTTGCACGGGTATCCAGTTTGATTGACGAGGGGATTTTGAAAAAGAGATAATATAATAGCCCTAGAAACTGTAATGGCTTCTAGGGCTATGCTTTATTTACAGAATTTCTGATTTGGCAATATCAAAATTTACAAGAGCATTGGAAACACGAATATACCGCTTGTCAAAGTCTTCAATCATGTAGAACTCCTTTGATGAATCATTCATATAAGGTTTCAGCACTCCCAACTGGAACAATTCTGAATAATATGCAAGCTCACTTGGTGGGAATAAGAAAGTTCCAACAGGAGGAAGAGATTCTACGGGAGGTTTAAAAATCTGCATGTAAAAATATTCACAGTCCAGTAAATAATCCGTATCCTCTACATAACCAATTCTAACGCCGTCACATTTTCTTCTGATTTCACAGAACAAGCTTACATTCTGTTCAGGGCTTGAAAGCAGAGATAGATATTTACATTTTTTGAGTGTAGACCTGACTGCACCCAGAAATTGTTGCGCCTTCTGCCCCTGAGCCGCTTGTTTCTTTAAGATATCCGATATACATTTAGCTTCCAGCAATAAGTTGCCCCCTTCACGGTATCCTTCAAAAATCACTTCCGCACCCGTGTTTACATCCATACATGAGCCGCTAAACTTAATCTTATTTTCAACCTTTTCTTGACACATAAATTGCCCTCCTTTTGATTTTTCGTTTGTCTTGATTCAGCCACTCAAAAAACTTGTCTTTTGGCACAACCATACGTTTGTTGAGATAAATCGTAGGGAAATCACTGGAATTCATAAGTTCATATGTTTTCCCTTTAGAAATCCCCAAAACCGACTGAACGTGCTTTGCCTGCATAATGATTGGTAAATCTTCTTCGGAACAGTAGTTCATCACATCGTTCTCCTCTCTTTATTATTTCCTATTCTTGTCTGAATCGTGTTTCTGTTGACAGTATAACACATGAGCCGCTACCTGTCAATGGACTTTTTATTTTTTCTTAATCAGGAAATAATCTTTAGACTATTTACTTTTTGAATAAAAAGGAGTATAATAGCAATATCATCGGAAAGGAGATACAAATAACATGGGAAAAACTTCTAAAGAAGATTTAGCAAGCATAGTAGGACAACGGTTAAAAGAACTCCGCAAGGCAAAAACAGATTTAGGGCAAAAAGATGTTGCTGACGAAATCGGTATTACCAAACAGGCTTTAAGCAGTTACGAAAGCGGCAGGCATCTTCCCGACCAGACTATCCTCATTGACCTTGCAAAATATTACGGATGCACCGCTGATTACCTTTACGGACTGACAGAAAAAATGAATCCATCATCTACGGACTATTCCAAGCGAGATAGCGTAAATCGCTTACTTCATTCTTTGGATATGGTTGCAGAAGATGAAGGAGACTTTTTAGCTGATTCCATAGCAAATACCATAAATTCATTGTCTCTTAACAACGGAAATCCCCAACGGCGAAATCTTATTGAGTGCATGGGACAGTTGTTCTATTCATTTGCAGAATATATTGAAATGTCAACGTCATATGGAAAGTATTTATCTGAAAAAGTGAGCACAAATGGTTTAACCGCAGATGATATAGCTGTGAAACTGGCGCACATCAGCGGCTTTGATGATATATACAGTATAATAGATGACATTAGACGGGCTGGTATTTCATCTGTTCTTACCTTTTCTGTAAATGCTAAAAAAGCCTTGCGTATCAGGGCAGGACAACGTACAGGCTCTAAAAAATCATTAAAGATGACAGAATTTGAGGAACAGTTTAAAGAAATGCTTGATAAGGAGGATTGATTCATATGGCAAAACGGGGACAAAATGAAGGCTCTATCCGCAAACGCAAAGATGGCACATGGGAAGCCCGTGTAACGATTGGCATTTCAGCGGACGGAAAGCAACAGCGTAAATCCCTGTATGGAAAGACCCGACAGGAAGT
>CAQBGY010000753.1 GCA_948759685.1 uncultured Eubacterium sp. | reverse complement strand
AATCTTTCTTCACCTCATCAATCGCAGCATGGCACATGGCAAGTCTTTCTTCCTCTGTCGCAAATGGATTCTCTACCGTTTCCCCCATGTCCAATCCTTTGCCTGTCATCCGTTGTTCTACTTCAGAATCCGCTTTCCCCACATCTACGCTGACCAAATTTAACAATTCCACAAACGGTCTTAAGCCTTGCATTGGGTCACGGCTAAGTCTGATCAATGCCTCAACAGAATCCTGCGTATCCATGATCTCCTGGACATTCCTTATTGCACTCAGTATCTGTGGCGCATTCCTCTTGCAAGCGTTGATCTTCCCTGTGTCATAATGAACAGCAATACTAACATGGCTTATCTGCGCCTGAGAATAAAACTGCCCGATCTTCTTCACGATATCTTCTACATCTCCGGAGTCTTCTATCTCATCCATGTCTATCAGTTCTGCTATGATCCGGATCTGTGACGAAAGCACCGCTTTTTCATCGTTCACAACCGTATCAATCCGTTCAAGAATCTTATGCAGGTGTTCACTATACAGCCTTCTTTTCTTAACAGGATCATCAAGCTGCAGCTCGTCCTCCGTAAAATGCAGACCGGTTCTTATAACTTTACGAACAGCCTTATTAAACGAAACATAGTCAAATTCATAATTGGTAGAAGTGACTGCCGTACCTTGCGGCAGGTTGTAGTACTGCAGAACACAATTATGTGCTTCCATGCCATCCGAACCGTTCACGATTTTCAGAAGATCGTTCCATGTTTTTGTATGCGCATTCGTGTCTGTGTTGGCAGGGTTCTTACTTAGCAACATTTCCACCGTAAAATTCTGGGGATTTTGATAATTCTTACAATACCCATTCAGAATCAGTCTATAATACTCGGCCGCAGCAGCATAAGTAAAATACTCGGATTCTTTATCGTTATAGTGCATGATTGCATGAACAATGGATGGCTTGATGCTGTCACTCCATCTTTGCACTCGATACAGGTAGTCTGTGGAGCCCTTAAAATTCCACGATTTTTTACCCACCTCGCTCCAGCGGACAAACGCCTCAATAATCTTTCTGGATTCAATGGATGCCGGCAACGCGACTACAGCCTCACTCTTCATGGTCTGACGTTCAAAAGCTACAAGACGCTTATTCCCGGTATCCCGAACCTTCAACATGGCATCAATGGAAACGCCTTCCGAAAGCCAGTCAATGGTGTTAAAGAGATAACTGTTAATATTGTTTCTGGCATCATTCAAGGCTCGAACATTTTTTGTGGTTGCGCCAATGCTTAGCTTATAATCCTTTTGCTCAATCCACCTGTCCACTTCCGCCAGGGCAATCAATACCTGCTCATCTTCCTTTTCATTTGACTCTTCCACAGGCGGCGCCACTTCGTTTTGCCCTTCTGCATGGGCATCCTGTTCAATCTGTCTACCATCATCGGCACCCTGCACTCCATCAATCATAGGTAAACCGAGTTGCTGGTAAACGCATGAAGGAATGCCGGCCAAATATTTTTCACCATTTCTTTCAAAAGACCGCAGCGTTCCATCTCCCCATATATACATGAAAAAGTACAATCTGATCTTTATTGTGTCATCAAACAATCTATTATTATAGATTGCATTTTGTAATTCGGTGTTAGATGCCTGAAAAGACGGCCGGCGCAGAGGAAATTCCTCCAAATGATCCATGGCATCCTTTATGTATGGTTCTATAATTTCTCGCATCAATGCCCTCGGATTGCGTTTTGCCAAATCCTGTTTATCATATAAGAACAGGATTGCGTTTTGGGTAAAGGGGAACATATTTATGGTTTTCCCACCATAATTATATTCTCCCCATCCTTTACCGATTGTATCCGTATGAATCGGATATGTGCTCAAATCGGCCTTGCCGACTTCCACCCAATTCCGTATATCTTCCGCTGATAAAGAAATCGTATTCAGATACTTGGCAAAAAATTCAATCAATCCGTTTCGATTTCCGGAGAATAAATCATCCGGAACATATACAAAGTTGTGAATCCTTCCTTTGGTATTACTTCTGAATTTTTCTCGATAGTAACCATCCGTTGATCCTACCACGGCATTGAGTCTGCACATATTTTTATCGGGATATTCTATTTTATCAGTCAATAAAGCATCAAGCAACGAGTCATCCACACCCGATGCTGCGGTAATATCCTCAATCAGTATGGTTAGCGTCTTCCCCTGTTTAAATAGCTCCTGCCTGATCTCTTCGATCACGTTTGCCAGATCTCCCGGCTCCAAGCCGGCACAGCGTTGTATAACCTTATCCACGAAAAGGTTCATATACCCCTTTACCGAGTCCACAAATTCTGGTTTCCCAAGCAGCTTATCAGCAATCTTCCTTGCCTTGTCATCCGCGCCCAAATATAATTGATTACGAAATTCAGCATCTATTTCAAAGTCTTCCGGCACGAACTCAGGTACTTTGTCATTTACATCGCTCGTCTTATTTTCTGCAAATTTCCCATAAATGCGATCTATCGGGCCGTCATCATCCATAAGCCTTGTTTTAAACAAGGAGTTTTGAAGAAGCGCAATCAGATGCTTTCTGTCTACATTACTAAGTTTTCTTTCCCCTTCTTCATCTCCGGCTTTTCCGTCATCATTGGTGATCTGAATAACAAACTGATAGTAGATCGTCTCTTTCAGTTCCCTTTCCTGAACCGTTGCCGCAGCCGATGCAAGCTTTTAGATCGGAAGAGCGTCGT
>CAQBGY010000752.1 GCA_948759685.1 uncultured Eubacterium sp. | reverse complement strand
CAAGGATTAATGGCGAGGTGCAAAGAGAATTAAGTAATATCATACGTGAGTTGAAAGACCCACGCATTGGTATTATGACTACAGTGACAGCTGTGGAAGTAGCACCGGACCTGAAAACCTGTAAAGCATATATCAGTGTGCTGGGAGATGAACAGGCAAAGGCTGATACGATGGCAGGATTAAAAAGTGCTGCCGGTTTTATCCGCCGGGAGCTTGCCAGAACAGTGAATCTTCGAAATACTCCTGAAATCAGATTTATTATGGATGAATCAATAGAGTATGGTATGAAGATGTCAAAACTAATTGAAGACATAAAAAAAGAGGATGAAGAGTAAAGTTGTGGAGTAAGATTGGAAAATGAAGAAGATAGATGAGATAATTGGCCATGCAAAAATAGTGGGAATTGCCGGTCATATCAGACCGGATGGAGACTGTATCGGCTCGTGTATGTCATTGTATAATTATTTGAAAAAGAACAAATCGGAAATTGAGGTAAGAGTTTTTCTTGAGTTTGTAGATGAGAAGTTTCGAATAATTAAAAACACTGACAGAATTGAAACAGAGGGATTTGATGGAACAGTATTTGATTTGTTTATTTCTCTTGATACAGCAAGTTTTGACAGACTGGGCAAAAATGCACCTTTCTTTGAAAATGCAAAGAGAACAGTCTGTATTGACCATCATAAAAGCAATCAGGGATATGCTGATTACAATTATATTGTTCCGGAAGCAAGTTCTGCCAGTGAGGTTTTATATGGTTTACTGGATGTGGAACTTTTTGATAAAAGTATTGCGGAACCGATGTATATGGGGATTGCTCATGATTCGGGTGTGTTCAGGTTTCAGTCTACAACATCCACAACAATGAATATTGCAGCAAAAATGATTGATTTTGGTATTGATGTAAATACCATTTTAGAAGATACATTTTATAGAAAGTCATACAATCAGTTAATGATTACGGCAAAGATACAGAGCAATGTGGTTCTTTGTATGGATGGAAAATGCATCTATGGCTATTGTACATCGGATATGATGAAGGAATATGGTGTTACTACGAATGATTTGGATGCAGTGATTGCATCTATCCGAAATGTGGCGGGAGTGGAAGTAGCCATGTTCGTGTATCAGTTAGAGGAAAATAAATTTAAGATAAGTCTTCGGTCAAAGAAATATGTGGATGTCAGTGAGATTGCCGTTTCTTTTGGTGGCGGTGGTCACGCAAGAGCAGCCGGATTTGATATGGAAGGAAGTCTTGAAGAAGTTATTAAATGTGTGACAGACAGAATCAGTCAAAAGATATAATTTATCTATGGGATAAGGAGAGTGTGAATAGGGATTAAGAGTTTGTCTGTTTCATAAGAATAGTAGTGAATTTATAAACAGGTATGGAATATGATTAGTGGAGTAATAAATGTATATAAGGAGCCGGGTTATACATCTCATGATGTGGTAGCGAAGCTTCGAGGTATACTGAAACAAAAGAAAATAGGGCATATGGGAACATTAGACCCCAATGCGGTAGGTGTTCTTCCAGTGTGTCTGGGTAAAGCAACAAAGTTATGCGATATTTTATCAGAGAAGGATAAGACGTACATTGCTACATTATTACTGGGTACAGAGACGAATACACAGGATACAACCGGAGAGGTTATGAAACAGGCATCGGAGGAGTCGTTGAATGCCTTGACAGAAGAACAGGTTTTTGAAACGGTAAAAAGTTTTATTGGAGATTACGAACAGATACCTCCGATGTTTTCAGCGATTAAAATAGGTGGAGAAAAATTATACAATCTTGCAAGAAGAGGCGAGATTATAGAGCGTCCGGCAAGACATTGTAAGATTATTGACATAACAGTGACAAACATTAATCTGCCAAGAGTTGATATGCATGTGACTTGTTCAAAAGGAACATATATCAGAACGTTATGCCATGACATTGGAAATAAACTTGGTGTAGGTGGATGTATGGAACATCTGATACGTAGTAAGGTAGAACGTTTCAAGGTAGAGGATGGTATTACTCTGGCACAGATAGAGAAGTTCAGGGATATGGATATACTGGATGAATACATAACACCAGTCGAAGAGATGCTCGACAATTATTCAAAGTGTATTGTTTCAGAGAGTGCAGAAAAATTGGTGTATAATGGAAATATATTTACATCAGGCAACACTCTTTTGAAAATGAATCATGAAGATGGACAGACAGTAAGAGTATATACGTATGATGGAAAATTTATAGGATTATATATGTATCATGATAAGAAAAAAATATACAAGCCTTTAAAAATGTTTCTGTAAAGAATATGATTTCAAAATCAGCAGGCGGGCAGTTGTGTGTCCGCCTGCTGTTGTTAAGGAGGACAAATGCAGTGCATTTCAGTGAACGATAATATAAAATTAAAAAATACAATTGTTACAGTAGGCAAATTTGATGGTATTCATAAGGGACATGAAAAGTTATTTGGAGAGATTGCAAGGCAAGCAAATGGAAGACAAAAAGTAGTATTGACTTTTGAAACCTCACCGAAAAATTTTTTAGAAAATAATTTAAATAAAACAATTGTAACAGAAATGGAAAAACAGATGCTCTGTGACAGTCAGGGAATTGATGTTTATATGAAAATGCCAATGGAGAAAAAGTTTCTGGCATTGACTCCAGATGAATTTGTCAGTCAGATTTTAAAAGAAAAGATTGGCGCTACGTCGATTGTCTGTGGACCGGAT